>CAZSGT010000304.1:0-3393 GCA_964606215.1 uncultured Lachnospiraceae bacterium | reverse complement strand
AAAATAAGCGGGAATGTGGAGAGGGAAATTACGTCACATAATGACCGGTATAACGTAGTATATCTGGAGGAGCTGCAAATAGATAATCTGGAGGAACTGGCATTTAAATATGACATAATGGAATTCAACACGGCATTAAAACCAATCTTTATTAAATATTTATTTACAAAACGGAATTATAAAAGCGTTATATACATTGATCCGGACATACAGCTTTTCAATAAACTGGATTTTGTACTGGAAAAAATGGAACATTACTCCATTATATTAACACCGCACATTTTAAATGATATAGATGGCGGGCCATGTGAACTCAATGAATATTTAAAACATGGAATTTTTAATTTGGGTTTTATTGCTTTAAATAATGACTGCAATAGCGAGAAGTTGCTGGATTGGTGGATGGAGAAGCTGGTGGATAATTGTTATTATGATATGGATAACGGCATGGCATGGGACCAGAAATGGATGGATTTTATTCCTGTGTTAAGTGATTCTGTATATATCTTAAAACATCCGGGATATAATGCTGCTTTTTGGAATTTACATGAAAGGGATATCAGTAAGGCAGGAGATGAATTTTACATATCTCCGGACAGCAAGCTGGTTTTCTATCATTTCAGCCATTATCATTTTGATAAGCCGGAATATCTTGCTTATTTTGATGAAGAGAATTTAATTACTTTTGAAGGTTATCCTGAGGTAGTAAAGGAGCTCTATGATATATATTTTTCTAATATTATAGAGATGGGGTACGATTACTTTTCAAAGATAGAATATGGGTTTAATTATTTTAATAACGGGGAACCGATTTTGAATAGCTATAGAAAGCAGTATGCCAAAATAAAAGAGAAGAGCAATGCGGTCAGCCCATTTGAGATAACAGACATTCTGGGGATACTTGCGACTGAATGAACCGAAAGGAGAAAATCAAATGGAGCAATATAAAAAAACACAGAGTAACAAATGTGACATTGAAAGAGAAACTGCTGAAGATGTTTTGCGGATAGTCAGTAAAAATATGCAGATAGATTTAGATGTCACAGAAGATATTCACACAAATTTATATGACAGAGGCCTGGATTCTATTACATATGTTAAGATAATTGTCTGCCTGGAGGAAAAGTTTGGCATTACATTTGATGACGTCTTTATGGTAGACGTAAAGAATACCACAATTGAAAAAATTGCACAATATATACTTTCGCATTCTCACAATCAGTAAGATTCATGCGGCCAGATTGGTGAGGGAAAATGTTCTGTTTTTTCCAGGAGGGACGTGATGATGTATGTGCGGAAACTGCGTACATTGGTGATGAAATAATACAAGCCAGACGATGTCTGGCTTGTAGGTGTGTTTTTGTTAAAGGGAAGCTTCATAAGCTTCCCTTTATGCCTTTTTCCATGGAAGCCGGTCTTTGAAAGACTTCTTTTTTGGCTTCGCTTCTAAGTTGGAACGAACGCCCTTGACGCCGATAATATAGATGCCGCTGACCCTTGCTTTAACTTCCTTTTTAATCGGTATCAGCTCATAAATCTTCTCGTCACAAATTAAAGTCATAATTCTCGGACCAACTTTCGCCTTTACAATCGGAAGTTTGGAACCGCGTAAATATTTTGGCGTCTGTTCGACCACAATAGATGGTAGTCCTGCATCCCGTAGTTTCATCCTTTTTTTATCAATAACCAGTAAAGAAACATTTTGCGCTGCCGCTTCCATTTCTTTCTGGGTAGTATCCTGTTTTGCCTGCAGCTTCTTTCCGTAAAAGCCCAGGGCAAACAACGCCGCCAGCAATATAACAGTAATAACAATCATCACGACGCCCCATGTAGGAATCGCTCCGAGTGCCATAACCATCAATGGGTTAAAATTCATGGTTGCCATCCTCCTTCATATAATATGTATGCAATATTTGTTTGGCATCCTATGACGCCACAGTATTTTCAGTATATCATAGGAGTGCGTGAGTGTCAAAACCCTGAAAACGATATCATATGTTTTGCACAATTAAAAGAAAAGAAAGTTGTGCAAATTGACAATTTACATGACATAAAATCATTGTATAATAAAAATCATAAGATGTAATCGATTTCAGACAAACAATCCGCAATCATTGGCAACAGCAGACTAAAAAAACTTGAAAGCATTAAAGGAGGCATTGTATGAAGAGATTTACAGGAAAGTCTGTATACAAAGGGATTGCATATGGCAAGATTACAGTGTTGAGAAAGATGGATGACCAGGTAAAACGTACCAGAATTGATGATGTTGAAACTGAGATTACAAGACTGGAGGAGGCGAAGAGGAATGCCATCGAACAGCTTGGCAAACTCTACGATAAGGCACTTGTTGAAGTAGGGAAGACATCCGCAGCTATTTTTGAAGTCCATCAGATGATGCTTGAGGATGAAGATTATCTTGACGCCATTTACAATACGATTAAATCTGAAAGCGTTAATGCAGAGTATGCTGTTGCAAGAATAGGAGACAATTTTGCAGAAATGTTCGCAAACATGGACGACGATTACATGAAGGCAAGGGCTGCCGATGTAAAGGACATTTCTAACCGCTTAATCCGGAACTTAAGCGGTGCGGAAGAGTTGGAGGCAGATTCCATGGAGCCGTCCATCATTGTTGCAGACGACTTGACGCCCAGCGAGACAGTACAGATGGATAAGGAGAAGATACTGGCGTTTGTTACGGTGCATGGTTCCGCTAATTCCCATACCGCCATACTTGCCCGCATGATGAATATTCCGGCGATGATTGGTACGCCGATGGATTTAGACGCACTTCATAATGGAATGATGGCGGTTGTGGACGGTTTTTCGTCAGAGGTTATTTTTGAGCCGGATAAGGCGGTAGTAGCTGAGGCGAAGAAAAAAATCGAAGAGGAGCAGAAGAAGAAGGAGCTTCTTCAGAGCCTGAAAGGCAAAGACACGGTTACGAAGGGTGGCAGACATATCAATCTCTATGCCAACATAGGCAGCGTGGGAGATTTGGGATATGTGATTGAAAATGACGCCGCAGGAATCGGCTTGTTCCGAAGCGAGTTTCTTTATCTGGGAAGAGAGGATTTTCCAACAGAGGAAGAGCAGTTTGCCGCCTATAAACAAGTCCTTCAGACCATGGGTGAGAAAAAGGTTGTTATACGGACGTTGGATATCGGTGCAGATAAACAGGTGGATTATTTTAATCTGGGTGAAGAAGATAATCCGGCGCTGGGCTACCGGGCAATCCGAATCTGCATTAAACAGCCGGATATATTTAAAACCCAGCTGCGCGCATTGTTCAGGGCTTCTGTATACGGAAACCTTTCCGTTATGTATCCGATGATTATATCCACGGAGGAGTTGGATGCTATATATGAGATTGTGGAAGAGGTAAAAAAA
>CAZSGT010000303.1:0-3397 GCA_964606215.1 uncultured Lachnospiraceae bacterium | reverse complement strand
TGACCGCTGCCTTAGCAAGTTCTTCCTCTCTCTGCTGCTCCTGTAAAATCTTCTGCAGATGTTCCATGGGCAATCCACAAAATACACACCACATCGCTTTGTCAGAAATTTGCTTGCTGCATTCAGGACACTTAATTAACATAACATCGTACCTCCTCAATTTGTATATGTTGATTGGGTATCAAAAGCCCTTTGACACCATAATCATAATATATAATTAGTATACTACATTACAAAATGTAAGGCAAGAAAACTTTCACAATCATGCCCACACCAAATACCAGCAGACAACTTCCCAAAATCAGATTCAACATCCGGTAAATCCTGTCTGTTATCCTGCTGCGGAACACTGCAACCACCCCGCTGAGAGCTCCCCACCACACTACGGTGCCCAATAAAATTCCTAAAAGAAGAGCACATCCCTGCCACAGCGTTGTCCCCTCGCCGATGCCAAACGTAGAGAACGCAACCATAAAAGACAGAATCATAGCGGGATTCATCATCGCCATGCCAAAAGCAGAGAAAAAGCAGAACAGCAATCCGGTTTTCGTATCCTGTTTTACATCTGCAGCAGTCTTCTTCAGCAATATGGATATACCGAAAGCAATGACGACGAAACCGCCAATGCACTGAATTCCTCCTCTATATTCCGTCAGGAAAACAGAAATCATTGTATTGCCAAACACTCCAATGACAGAGTATATCAAATCCGCCAGCGATGAACCCATTCCGGTTATAAAACCCGCCCGAAATCCCCGGTCGATTGTCCGCTGAATTGTCAGCGCACCAATTGCGCCGGCGGGAATACCAAATATTATTCCTATTAATATCCCTTTTATGAAAAACTCCTCTATCACGTATCTTCCTCCTGATTATTCCTTACACAAGTCAAATACTAATCTAACACATTTTTGCCACATTTGGCAATCCCTTTTCACATCGTATCAGGATTCACTTTCCAGTACCGGAAACAAAATCTGCATTTCAAATCCCTCTTGCCACTGGGACTTGGCCTGCAGGGAAAGCATAAGATCATCGGCAAGCTCCTTTGCAAGATACAACCCCATACCTGTGGCATGTTTTCTTCCCTCATGGGAATCCCCGGTAAAGCCTTTTTCAAAAATGTAAGGAAAATCGCACTCTCTGACGCCTACGCCATTATCCTGAATGGATAAAATATTCTTCCCTTCTTCTGTTAAGTATTTAAGGTGCAGCTCCGGCTCCTCGCTGCTGTATTTTATGGCATTGCTGATAATCTGTCCCAGCAGGAAACGCAGTCCCCGGCAGTCCGTATACACTTCCTCATCGGCAAGCTCCATTGTAATCAGAAACTGTTTTTCTTCCAGCAACGGTCTGTAATTTTCCATAACCTCCTGTAGAAAAGGGCGAAGCGCAATATATTCAAACAGATAATCCTTGCGCACTCCCTTTATCCGGGCATAATACAACATCTGGTCAATGTATTCCTGCATCCGGTTCCGGACGTACTCCAGCTTAAACACAGTATGCCCAGGCAATTGGTCCCTGCGGTTATCCAAAAGTAATGTCAGCAGGGAAAGAGGCGTTTTCACTTCGTGTACCCAGGATTCCACATACTCCTCATAATCGGAAACCTGTGCGGCTAATTTCTCATATTCTTTCATTTTATCCCGCAGCGTTTCTCCCAGAACATATACGCAATCTGCTCCCGCATCACCAACCGATTTTAACATCATTTTTTCATTATATTCATCCGGGTTATCCAAAAATGCAAAAAATGCGTCTCTCTTTTTTTCTTCACAACGCAAAATTACCAGACATACCGTAAAAAACAAAAGTATGCTGGCAATCGTAATCAACAGTACCATGGCACGGAATGCCCTGGCGTCTGCAATCCATAGAAGCAGCGCTGAAAATGCATCCATGGCAAACAGCAGAAACAACCAGGGAAGATATGATTTTATAACTAATAATTTATTTTTCATATGAACCTCCATTCCAAAGTTTTTTACCGGGAAACACCAGCATTCTCGTCCTTCACATCAGACTGCCACCGGTATCCCACACCCCGGATTGGGACAATCTGCTGGCACATACCTAAATTTGCCATAGTTTTTTTCAGACGGGTCACATTGACCTGCAGCGCATTCTCATCAATAAACTCCGTGGTTCCCCATATTGCCATGCATAACTCTTCCTTAGTGACAACTTCATCCCCGTGAGTCAGAAATATCTCTAAAATCTTTCCTTGATTTCCCGGAAGCACCACCGACTGGTTATGGATGTACAGTGTATAGGTCTGACGGTCCAGCAGAAATCCAGCTCCCTCCAACAAATTCGTCCGTCCCTCATACCGCTTTATAATATTGGCAGTTCTGGCTAACAGCCGCTCTTTCCTGCAGGGCTTTGTCAGATACTCATCTGCCCCCAAATCCAGAGCCCGAAGCTCATCCCGAAGCTGGTCCCTGAATGTGAGCACCAGCACCGGAATCCCGCTGATTCTCTTTATCTCCTGGCAGATTTGGAATCCACTGGTCCCTGGAAGATTCAAATCCAGCAAAACAAGGTCCGGGGAGATTTCCAATAGCCGGGATGCCACATGGTTAAATTCACAGATTTCATGTACCCTGTAACCTGCTTTTTGCAACATATCTGCAAGCTCTTCCCGCATAAGCGCCTCATCTTCCACAATTGCAATCTGCTTCACAAATTTCTCCCCTCTCGTCAAAAATTTCCTGGCATCTCACCGTACCTGGCATGACCTTCCTGCCATATGGCGGGTGCTGCCAGAATTTACTCTTCCCGCCGCGGTTCAATCAGGGTCAGCAGATATTTGCCGCTGGCTCTTTTTACCACCCGCATATAAATATATTCTATGGCACACAGCAGCAAAATCATAGCGGCAGAAACCAGCAGCATCTCCCCGATGCTCCCCTGAACCCTTGAAGATAACAGCCCTGAAAACAGCGCCCGCACAGCAAACAGGCTGTTGAGAGCTGCCACTGCCACAGGAATTCCGAAATACCAGTTAATCTGCTTTCCAGCAGACTGGCAAAGAGTTTCATAAGTAGCTCCAAGACGAATCAACGTCTGGTAACGGCGGTTGGATTTTTGCTGTCCCATCAAAAATTGTACTCCGATGACAGTATTGGCAATAATCATGAAAATAATTGCAAGATATATGGTGATGTAACTTGCCGCCACAATGTAAAACATCTGGCGTCCCATATTTTGCAGATAGCTTTCGTAGTATAATCCGGTTTTTTCTAACTTCTCATTGGTCTGCGAAATAGCGTTCAAAAGACCAGCCTCTTTCACCAAATCCTCCCTCAGCACACCATTTACATACACATCATATTCCTTCTGTGTATAATAATCAAATTTTTCATCTGGCAAAATCAGCGCCAAAGACAGAGTC
>CAZSGT010000302.1:0-3399 GCA_964606215.1 uncultured Lachnospiraceae bacterium | reverse complement strand
GCTGGGGACAAAAAGTAATCCGTTTTTATGATTTAGACGGTAATTTGATTGAAGTAGGAACGCCTATGTAATGCGAAAAATTTCCATTTATCCTGCAACTCATACCACTAAAATGGTATGCCGCATTTTCCTATATCGAGTTTACTCGAATATAGGCAAGTAATGCGTACTATCAAAATAAATTGTAATACAAAAAATTTATCAGGTACCTGTAAACGAAAAGATAAAACCGAAAGGAAACCGATTTATGACAGAAAAAAAACAGAGCACTCCACTCATAAAGAGAAAAAACATTGTAGCAATTCTTATTTTCCTCTGTGCCATAACAGGTGCAACTGTATGGACCTGTTTTGACAGTGCGCCAAAAGATACCATATATTCCGATGCCAAAATATTTCTATATGGTGAATCCCATGGCTCTGAGTTATACTACGAAAAAGAATTTGAATCCTGGAAAACCTGTTACGAAGAGCAGGAAATGAGAGCTTTATTTGTAGAACTGCCCTATTATACAGCAGAATTTCTGAATCTCTGGATGAAACAGGATAACGATGATATTCTGAATGAATTTTATGAAGATATTGAAGGAACCGCTTCCCACACGGAAGAATATCTGGATTTTTTCCGAAAAATAAAAGAAAACTGTCCAGAAACAGTATTTTACGGCACGGATGTGGGGCATCAGCATGAAACAACCGGCATGCGTTATTTAAATTATCTACAGCAACATGGTTCCGATAATCAAAAAGCCATGGAACTTACTAAAGAATGTATCCGGCAGGGTCAGGAATGGTACGAAAGCCAGACTGGCGAAAATGTTGATTGGAGCATCCGGGAAAAATATATGATATCGAATTTTGAGGACGCCTACGAAAGATGTAGCGCAGATAAAATTATGGGCATATATGGCTCTATGCATATCAACCAGCAGGACGACGAAATCATGGCAGGCGCATTAACCAGAAAGTATGGAAATATCGTAAACAGCTATTATGTTATTGGTCAGATATTATATCCCGCCAGCCATCAGCTTGGCTTTTCTGTTACAGGACTCATCTTTTTATTGATGTTGTATATTCCCAATATCCTCTCCTCTAAGTTTTTACCGGAAGGATATATGGATTTGTCATCACCGGAGAACCGGATTCTACAGTTTTTGGAAAAAGCAGGAGAAATTGGAATTACTATAGCTGCAGTTATGTTTTCGGATTTTAATCCGAGAATCATTATTTCTGAAAATGGCATACAATTTCCAGCTGCATTTTCTTATTTGTTTCTGGCATTTATAGTAATGGTTATTTATGAGCTTTATTGGATACATTATTTTAGAAGCGAAAAAACCATGAAGGATTTTTACTACGACTATGCCGGAGTTCCCCTTGCCGGGGCAACGCTTCCTGTGCTGGCGGCTTTATTACTCAGTGCATATGGAAAAAATCTTTATATGCTGGCGGCGGCTGTTTGTCTGGGAATCGGTCATGTGGGAATACATTATAAACATTGGAAAAGTGTGGTATAATATTACAAAAAATTTGGAGGTACATATGAGCGAATTGATAAAATGCCCGGAATGTGGAAAAGATATGGAAAAAGGTGTGGTGAGTGCCAGTGATAACAGTCTGTTGAACACGGCAACCACCGTCACATGGCATCCGGAATCAGAAAAAGGCAAACTTCTGAAGAAAAACGGAGTTTCCCTCCGGTTAAAGGGAACGGGATATTACTGTGATGAATGCATGAAGGTATTTGCCGCATTTGAAGAGCGATAAAAAGCGCAAAGAGCAAAAACGCATACATGCGTATGCAGAAATGAGGGATTATTATATGTGTACAGCAGCAACCTATAAAACAAAAGATTTTTATTTTGGTCGAACATTAGATTATGAATTTTCATACGGGGAAGAAATTGCCATAATCCCACGAAAATATCCTGTCCAATTTCGGGATATGGACTGCGTGGAAACCCATTTTGCCATAATCGGGATGGCGCATATTATAAATGATACGCCTCTGTATTATGATGCGGTAAACGAAAAAGGACTGGGTATAGCAGGTTTGAATTTTGTAGGAAATGCCCACTATGGAAAGAAACAGTCCGGCAAAGATAATTTAACCTCTTTCGAGTTTATTCCCTGGATTCTTATGCAGTGTTCCACCGTAAAAGAGGCAAGAGTGTTATTAGAAAAAATCAATCTGACCGATACTCCCTACCATGAATCCCTGCCAGTTGCACAGCTTCATTGGATTATTGCAGATTCTAATGAAGCCATCACAGTGGAATCTATGACCGACGGTTTACATGTCCATGACAATCCGGTGGGCGTGTTGGCAAATAATCCTCCCTTTCCACAACAGATGTTCCAGTTAAATAACTACATGCATCTTTCCCCGAAAGAGCCTGCAAACCTTTTTTCAGACAAATTGTCTTTGAACCACTACAGCCGGGGAATGGGCGGATTGGGGCTTCCCGGAGATTTGTCCTCCCAGTCCCGTTTCATCCGTGTCTCTTTTACAAAAATGAATGCGATTTCCGGTGCGTCCGAAGCGGAGAGCGTCAGCCAGTTCTTTCATATTCTTGGCTCTGTGGAGCAGACAAGAGGCTGCTGCCAAGTGGGGGACGGGAAGTACGAAATCACGATCTATACCTCCTGCTGCAATGCCAATAAAGGTATTTACTATTATACTACCTATGACAATCATCAGATTACTGCCGTAGATATGCATAAAGAAAATCTGGACAGCGAATCTTTAATCCACTACCCATTGCTTACCGGAGAATCCATCCGGATGCAGAACCAGTAGCCAAAAAATGTCCTGACTTGCTATCCATCCACGTCTAAAGGTAGCCATAGTTTTATTCTGAATATCATATTTCAATAATAATTTATTGTTTTTCGATAAATTATTATTGACTTTCACTATCCCCTTGTAGTATGATAGAACATATCAAACTACAAGGGGGTTTTTCTTTGAGCAAGTTACAAAACACAAATACCAATGTTTTAAACAAATTCACAAAGTTTTTTCTGGACTTCATGTTTTATTCCGGAATCCTGGTAACCATAACGCTGCCGCTTACGTTCAAGTTGGTGGGGGACTTCTACCCCAATATTGCCAACAACTACATAGTTATGTGTATCCTTTTTATGCTGTGCGGGCTGCTGGCGCTGTGGATTATCTACTATCTCCGCCGGATTTTCCAGACAGTGATTGATGAAAACTGTTTTGTGGAGGAAAATGTTCACTCCCTGAAGCAAATGGGTATTGCCAGCTTCCTGATTAGTCTGGTAACCATCTTTCGCCTTTTCTTTGTGGTAACTCCAGCAACCTTAATCATTATCCTGGTGTTTTTTATTGCCGGCTTATTCAGTCTTGTGCTGGCTCAGGTATTTGCCCAGG
>CAZSGT010000301.1:0-3409 GCA_964606215.1 uncultured Lachnospiraceae bacterium | reverse complement strand
AGGGAGCAGTTCCGGCAGGATTTGGAGCATATTGCCGGACAGCAGAGGGAATTTCTCGATCTGTGGTATCGGATGGCTGAGCCTGAAGTGCGCGGACAGCTCTCGTCTAACCGTATTGTGAAAGACAGTCTGCGGATCTATGCAGATCCGACAGTCAATGCACAGACAGAGTGGTCTGCCAAGTTTGGCAAGGATGCGGCCAGAGGTGTCAGGGAATTTTTTTCGCCTCTGAATTTATATGATTCCTATATGTTTGTAGACGGTATGGCAGATGGCAATGGCGTGCGTTATTATCTGTCAAAAGCTTTGACGGAGCGGGGGCTTGCGACGTATGCCCATGAACTGACCCATCTCCTTGTGTCCAAGGTGATGCTGAATGGATATGGTGCAAGAGATGGAATACAGGCAGAGGTATATACAAGAGGAATGTTTGAACCATACGAAATAAATGATCCTCCGGCATTTAACCTGAATCTCATTTACGACCGGCTGATGAATAATGACAGGTTTCATAATGCAGTTCCGGGGCGGTTTCAGGATGAAACAGACATGCAGGATTATATGAGTGGGATTCTGGACGTTGTATATACGCTGGATTATGCGGAAGCAGAGGCTATTCTTTCAAAATCGCCGGAAGAGAAACAGAAGTGGTTCCATAAATTGGAGCAGAAGGAAGATACAAATACGAGAACCAATCAGGGAGAAGATGGTTCAAAACATTTTCTGGATTCTGTCAGGGAATTAACACTGGATGAGGCGAAAGAAATAGATAGCATAGATGATTTAATTCGAGATAATATTATTGTATCCCGCTATGAGGTGAATGGGACGAAAACAACAGGGACTATGGCCAGCAATGGTTATTATGTTGTGCCATTGTTCAGTGCCAACTATGCCGCGGTGCAGAATGATACTGGCGTCAGTGGCGACGTTATGATTCGCCGCCAGGCATTTGAACTGCTTGCCGAGTATGGATATTATGACGGTATGGTGCCCTATATATCAAATCAGTATAAGGAGGCGGCTGCAGCAGAGCAGGCAATATTGTCAGATACTTATATATTGGAGAAAATATTTGGGGGCACATATGAGACAATGGCAGATTTTAAAAGGGCCATGTTCCAGAAAAGAATAGAGAAGGTGGAAGAATTAAAGCCGGTGACCATTTCCTGGGAGAATCAGTCTGTTACAATCCGTAACTTTGAGACGTTACAGCAGCTGATGCAGGAGGCTGTGGAAAGCGATTTGGTAAATGTAAATGTGATGCCAGACGGATTTAATAATATCCGTGCGCAGAAGACGCAGGTAGAATCTTTGAAAGCGGAGATATTCAAGGCGTATTTATTTCAGACAAAGGATTTTCAGGAATCCATCTATGGTGAAGGGGAGGAACCTGTGGAACCGACAGAAAAGCCGGCACAGACTCTGGGTCCCACTGTTTCACCAACGGTGGCGCCAACGGTGGAGCCGGAAAAATCTCCAGTTCCTGGTGTTTCGCCAGGCGCAGTGCCAACGGGATTACCGACCATGGCACCCGCGGAAACACCAGCGGCACAGCCCACAGATTCTCATGAAAATGGGGGAGAGCCTGGTATTTCAGAAGAAAACACCGGTAAAACCAAACTGCTCCTTGCATGGGTATCCGCTGCCAGGACTTCACAGACAATCCGTTGGAAATCCGTCAGCATGGCAGATGGATATTATATTTATGGGGCAAAAGCTAATGGCAAGTATAAGCGGTTAGGGACAGTCAGTAAAAAAGTCCGCAAGTGGAAACACAAAAAGCTGGCGAAGGGAACACAATATAAATATCGTGTGGCGGCGTATAAAGTAATCAATGGAAAACGGGTGCTGATTGGCAATTCCCTGCCAGTCTATAGTACAACAAAGGGAGGGAAATATGGCAATCCGGTAAAATTGCAGGCAAAGAAATCGTCAGTAAGTGTGAAATCCGGAAAGAAAGCGAAGTTAAAAGTAAAAATAAAAGGAAAAAAACTGAATAAAGCCGGAAAAAAGGTACGTTATATTTCCGCAGATTCAGCTGTTGCCAAGGTGTCAAAAACCGGGGCAGTCACCGGAGTGAAACGTGGAACATGTTACGTTTATTGTATTGCCAGAAATGGCGTGTTCAAAAAAGTCCGGGTAAAGGTGAGGTGATAGAAATCCTGCCTGATACAATCGTTATGTGTTGATAGAATTATGGTATTTCCCATGATAAAGGAAGAAACGATGCTAAATAAAATACGAAATAAGATATTGCCCAAAAATCCAGACAATACTGTGAAAAAAAGAAACGCCCGCGTAGACTTTGATAACAGCTTTCCCGATGTACCCAGATTAGAGGGTAAAAGACTGGGAGCTGGAAGCATACCAGATATGGAGGCGTATCTGGATAATTGTTTGGAAAATTTATTAAAAGAGCACAATACTCCCAGAGCACAAAAATATTTGACGGAAATCCGACCATACATCACATATGAAGATGAGCCTGGTCTAACCGGCAGGATGTCAGTGGCAAAGATGTATTTGGATAACTATTTTCCTAAATTATCAGAAGAAGATTTTCAATTAGAAATACAGCTTATCCATGAAATCAATAAAATGGGATGCCATGCTTTATTTTTATATAGGATAGATTCCTTAGAGGATGATGAAATTAAAAAAATAACCCCGCTTCTTATGGGTTATATAGGGCGTTTTGAATATTTTTCTACCAATCGTGATTTGATTTTAAAGATTGGCAGAAAGGGGAATTACCAGGCTACGGATTTTTTGATTGAAGAGTTTAAAAAGCCAAATATATACGGAAGAGAAATAACAGATGATATGACGGAACTTCAAAAAGAACTGAGATGGAGTTCTTCAAGAAGATGGGCTGTTTCAAATGCGTTATTACAGATTAAAGATAAATCAAGACTGGATGATTATATAGAACTTACAAAAAATGCGGTTACACGGCAGGATTGTTGGTTCATTGCGGATTTAATCGGCCGTTATAAATGCCAGAAGAGTTATGAATGTCTGATTGATTTGTTGTATGATGCAAATTTGCATTTGCAGGCTTCGGCATTAAATGCGTTACGGTTTTACTATAAATATGATGATATCGAGGAGCATGTCCGTCCATTTATGGACAGTGAGCATGACGCATTGAGAGAATATGCAAGGAAGAACATGAAAAAGATACAGAAATACAGGCAAAAAAAGGAAGCATGAATATATCAATGTAGAAAAAACGCAGATTATACCGAAAAAAGTGCGGATTATACCAGAAAGTGGATTTGAAATAATTTGATATGTTATGCTGAATATAGGAGCCAGATGAAAAAAGTTCTTATTTTTCCAGATTAAAGCAGAAAGACGGGGAACAGGCAAATCAAGTTTGGTTCTGTGCTTTGCATCGGACAGC
>CAZSGT010000300.1:0-3424 GCA_964606215.1 uncultured Lachnospiraceae bacterium | reverse complement strand
GCCGCCTTGCGGCGCAAATCCGGCGCAGGAAACGCTTTAATCAGCGTTTCCCTAACTAGTTTTGCAGGGAATATTTGACTATTTTTTGGGGGCATGATATTATTTAGATGTTCAAACGATAGAAACGGAAAGGATGAGAGGGTATGATTATACAGCCAAAGGTAAAGGGGTTTATATGTACGACGGCACATCCAGAGGGATGCAGGGCAGCAGTAAAGGCGCAGATTGCCTACACAAAGAGTATGCAGAGGACGGATGGACCAAAGAGGGTACTGGTCATTGGCGCATCGATGGGATACGGTCTTTCCAGCCGGATTGCCGCTACCTATTCCTGTGGGGCAGATACGATTGGCATTATTTTTGATAAGCCCGCAAAGGGAAAACGTACGGCCTCTGCCGGCTGGTACAACACCGCGGCTTTTGAAGAGTTTGCCACAAAGGATGGCTACTACGCAAAGTCCATCAACGGGGATGCGTATTCCCAGGAGATTAAGGATGAGACCATTGCCCTGATTAAAAAAGATTGGGGTAAGGTGGATTTGGTGATATATAGTATTGCGGCACCGAGACGTACGGCGCCAGACGGTGTTACATACCGTTCTGTTTTAAAGACTACAGGCGAGGAGTACACAAATACCAGCATTGATTTGCTCACGAAGGAATTGTCCCAGGTGACCATTCCGGCGGCGACCCCGGAGGAGATTCGGGATACGGAGAAAGTAATGGGCGGTGAGGACTGGATGCTGTGGATGGAGGCGTTGGACGCAGCCGGTGTGCTGGAAGAGGATGCAAAGACCGTGGCATATTCCTATATCGGTCCCAAGCTTACCTATCCTATTTATTACGAGGGAAGCATCGGTATGGCGAAACAGCATTTGTACCGCACTGCGGAGGAAATGAATAAAAAGTTCCCGGCATACAAAGCTTATGTATCCGTAAATAAAGCAGTCGTAACCCAGTCCAGTGCAGCGATTCCTGTGGTTCCACTGTATATTTCCATTTTGTACAGAGTGATGAAAGATGCAGACCTGCATGAAGGATGTATGGAGCAGATGTACCGCCTGTTCCATGACCGGCTCTATGCAAAGAAGGTGGAGACCGATGAGGAGGGACGCATCCGGGTTGACGATTACGAGATGAAACCGGAGGTTCAGCAGGCAGTGGAGAAAGCCTGGAGTGAAATTTCCCCGGATACGCTGGATGCCCTTGCAGATATTGACGGATATTGGGATGATTTTTATGAGATTTTCGGTTTTGGCATCGATGGTGTAGATTATGATGCAGATGTAGATGTAGAAGTTGGAATCAATAGCCTGGAAGAAGCATAAAATATTGTACGGAATCCAGGATAAACGTTTTTGCTCCCACAGTCCAGGTTGTAGATGGAGCAATATCATAAGATGCATTTTGGTATTACTAAGGCGGTTAAATGTCGATAAATATTGATGTTTAGCTGCCTTAGTAATATGACCAGAATATGCCGGGATGCATCTTTTCACTATGGTAAATTGGTTTGGGAAGTGCGACAGCATATTTTAATGATTCGGGTGGGATGATTCTCCAGAAAGGATGATATAGAAATGATAACAGGGAATGTAATCGATTTAATTGGAAATACTCCTTTGGTAAGCCTGAAGGAGACAACGGGATTTTCCATTTATGCAAAAGCGGAGTTTTTGAATCCTGGCGGAAGCATTAAGGACCGTGTGGCAAAAAATATGATTGTGCAGGCGGAGCAGGAGGGAAAACTGAAACCGGGGATGACGATTGTGGAGCCCACCAGTGGAAATACAGGTATCGGACTGGCTCTAGTGGGCGTCCGCAAAGGATACGATGTGATTATTGTCATGCCGGAGAACATGAGCGAGGAGCGCAAAAAGATTATTGTTTCCCTTGGTGCAAAGCTGGTTTTGACTCCCAAGGAGTTAAGCATTGACGGTGCGGTGAAAAAAGCGGAGGAGATTCAGGAGGAGCTGGGAGGAAATGCATTTATTCCACAGCAGTTTGTCAACAGGCATAACCCGGAGATTCATTATATGACCACGGCGCCGGAGCTGTATCAAGAGCTGGACGGAAAAGTAGATATTTTTGTGGGAGGTTTGGGCAGCGGCGGTACGCTGCAGGGAATTGGTAAATTCCTGAAAGAAAAAAATCCGGCAGTGAAAATTGTGGCAGTGGAGCCGAAGGATGTTTCCGCACTTTTGGGAGATGAGCCGGGGCTGCACAGTATTCAGGGAATTGGAGATGGTTTTATTCCCGATGTGCTGGATGTGGAGTTGATTGACGAGGTGGTGACCGTGACGGATGAGGATGCCATTGATACCACCAGAGAGCTTGCCAGGGTGCAGGGACTGCTGTGCGGCACGTCTTCTGGCGCCAATGTCTGGGCGGCAAAACAGATGGCGGCAAAGTATGGAAAAGATAAAATTATAGCCACGGTGCTTGCCGACCGGATGGAGAGATATTTCAGTACCGGACTTTTATAGGCTGTTATGCAGAAATGAGGAATCAATATGTCAAAGGAAAAGAATCATACCCCGGAGAAAAATAAGAATCTCTTTGTGGAGACATCAAAAAATCTCATGGATTTTATTGGGAAGAGTCCAAGTCCTTTTCACGTGGTGGAGAACTTTGAAAACCGCCTGAGTGAGGCAGGGTTTCAAAGGCTGGAGGAGCAGGCGGAATGGAACATAGAGACCGGTAAATCCTACTATGTAACCCGGAACGCTTCCTCGCTGATTGCATTCCGGGTGCCGGAGAAGGTACAGAATTTTCAGATTGTGGCAGCGCATACCGATTCGCCTGCGTTTAAAGTCAAGGAGCAGGCAGAAATAAATGTGGACGGGCATTATGTAACGTTGAATACGGAGAAATACGGCGGCATGTTGTGTGCGCCATGGCTGGACAGGCCTCTTTCCATTGCGGGGAGGGTGGTGTGCCGGAAGGGAGAAGAAATTGTCAGCGAGAATATAGATTTTGACAGGGATTTAGTTCTGATTCCCAGTCTTGCCATCCATATGAATAAGGACGCCAACACCGGTTTTGCTTATGATGCGAAAAAGGATATGCTGCCGCTGCTTGGCTCGGAGTCATTGAAGGGTAAATGGAAAACCATGGTGGCAAAGGAGACAGGCTGTGAAGAGGAAGACATTCTTGGCACGGATTTATTTTTATATAACCGGGTGCCGGGGACATTCTTTGGGGCGGAACAGGAATATATCTCCTGTGGCAGACTGGATGATTTGCAGTGTGCCTATGCCGCTGTGGAAGCTCTGGTGGAGACCGGTTGTCCGAAATCGGTTGCCATGTGTGCTTTGTTTGACAACGAGGAGGTAGGGAGCAGCACCAACCAGGGGGCGGCGTCTACTTTTCTGACATATGTGATGGAGCGGATTGCGGATAATCTGTCCATAGGGAGACAGGG
>CAZSGT010000299.1:0-3426 GCA_964606215.1 uncultured Lachnospiraceae bacterium | reverse complement strand
CATCCGCTCCATATCTGTCATCGCCCGTCCCACCATATCCCTGGGAATATCCAGACGGAATGCATAGTAGGGCTCCAGGAGACTGGATTTCGCCTGCATCAGTCCCTGCCTAACGGCACGGTAGGTTGCCTGCCTGAAATCGCCGCCTTCTGTATGTTTGTTGTGGGCTTTTCCCGCAACCACCGTAATTTTCATATCTGTTATGGGCGCACCCACCAGCACACCCCGGTGGGTGCGTTCTGCCAGATGGGTAAGTACCAGACGCTGCCAGTTTTTTGCCAGAACATCTTCGCTGCAGTCCGTTTCAAAGACCATACCGCTTCCCGGCGCTCCCGGCTCCAGCAAAAGATGCACTTCCGCATAATGGCGCAGCGGTTCAAAGTGCCCTACTCCCTCCACCGTATCCGCAATGGTCTCCCGGTATAAAATCTTGCCGTCGTCAAAGGACACCTCTAAATCAAAACGCTCCCGCAGTATATTCTGCACAATCTCCAGCTGCACCTCACCCATAATCTGAATCCGCAGTTCTTTCAACATCTCGTCCCAGACAATATGCAGCTCTGGCAGTTCCTCTTCTAATTGTTTAAATTCCGGCAAAACTGCCGCCGCGTCCTTTCCCTCTGGCAGATGTATCTGATACGTCAGCACTGGCGCTAAAATTCCTTGGATTTCCCCTTCTTCAGCACCAAGTCCTTCTCCTGCCCTGGTCTCATGCAGACCGGTGAGCACGCAAAGCTCTCCCGCCTGGACTTCCGATACCGTCTGATACTTTTCACCGGAGTACAGCCGGATTTCATTTACTTTCTCATTCCAGCTGTTTTCTCTGTCCGACAAACTCTGGCGCACCTTCAGGTTTCCCCCGGTAATCTTTGCATAGGTCAGCCGGTTCCCCTGCTCATCCCTGCCGATTTTATATACTCTGGCTCCAAATTCACCGGCATACTCCGGCTCCAGCATATACTCAGCCATTCCCTGCAAAAGCAGGTCTACGCCTTCATCTTTTAAAGCCGAGCCGAAAAAACATGGAAAAATTTTTCTCTGTGCAATAAGCTCCGGTATCTGCCCCTCATCCCACGCTCCGGTTTCCAGGTACTCTTCCAGCATTTTTTCATCACACAGGGCAACGCTTTCCCGAAATTCTTCACTTCCTGTATCTGTAAAATCCACGCACCCCTGGGAAAGGGATTCCCCCAGTTCCGAGAGAATTTTCTCCTGTTCATCCACTGTCTGGTCCATCTTATTGATAAATATAAACACCGGAATTTCCCACTGCGCCAGCAACCGCCATAATGTCCTGGTATGCCCCTGCACACCGTCCGCCCCGTTAATGACCAATACCGCATAATCCAAAACCTGCAGGGAGCGTTCCATCTCTGCAGAAAAATCCACATGACCGGGGGTATCCACCAGTATCCATTCACAGCCGTCTACAGCCATCCTTGCCTGCTTGGAAAAAATGGTAATTCCTCTGGCCCGTTCCTGGGCATCCGTATCTAAAAAAGTGTCTCCATGATCCACCCGGCCTTTTTTGCGAAGTGTTCCGCCCTTATATAAAAGCGCCTCGGACAACGTGGTTTTTCCTGCGTCCACGTGCGCTACCATTCCAATTACTATTTTTTTCAATGCTTGTCCATTCCTTTCCAGCCCGTTTTAATCTCTACATCTGTATAAACAATCCCATATTACATTGATTTTCCACACAACCACCTGCAAAAAACAATGTCATTTTCTATTATACCAGATTCCGCCAGGAAATCATAAATCTTTTCATATTATCTTCCGTTGACGTTTTTATGATTTTTTCGCTATAATAACACCAGGCAAAACAGCCGTCCTATTACCGGGCGGTTAAACATAGATATTCCTGTCTGCCAGAACATTTACAAAACTCACGGAATACGAAAGGAACTATACACATGGATATACAGAAAATAAAGCGGGGAAACCACTACGATGGAATGGTTACCGAGGTGGATTTTCCCATTAAGGGAAAAGTGAAAATCCAATGCGAGGCGGGGGGCACCCCATCCCCAGATACCGAATCCTGGCCTGTCCTGACAGTAAAAGGGGTTCTTCCCGGCCAGCGGGTCCGGGTACAGGTAAAGAAAGGCCATAAGGGAAATGCACAGGGAAACCTGATGGAAGTCCTGTCTCCGTCCCCCTTAGAGGACGCCACGGACACCTGCCCCCATTTTGGCAGATGCGGCGGCTGTTCCTACCAGACCATGTCCTACGAAAATCAGCTTTCCTACAAGGCATCCCAGGTAAAAAAGCTGCTTGATACGGTATGCAGTGATTATGATTTCCAGACGATTCTGCCCTCACCCAAACAGTGGGAATACCGGAACAAAATGGAATTTTCTTTCGGGGACGAAATCAAGGAGGGTCCTCTCACCCTGGGGCTTCACAAAAAAAATAGTTTTTATGATATTCTGGATGTGACAGGCTGTCAGATTATCCACCCTGATTTTGATACTATCCGAAGTACCACCCAGAAATATTTTTCCGACTTGCAGACTCCCTATGTAAATAAAAAGTCCCACCAGGGATATCTCAGGCATCTTCTTATCCGGCGAGGCGAAAAAACCGGGGAACTGTTGATTGCCCTGGTTACCACCAGTCAGGAAGATATGAATTTACAGCCCTTTGCCGAGGCACTGACCGCTCTTCCCCTGCAGGGCACCATCGCGGGTATTTTGCATATTGTCAACGATAGTCTGGCAGATATCATACAATGTGATTCCATGCAGCTTTTGTATGGAAAAGAATACTTTTTTGATGAACTTTTGGGACTGCGTTTTAAGATTTCACCCTTTTCCTTTTTCCAGACAAATTCTCTGGGGGCGGAAGTCCTGTATACCAAAGCCAGGGAGTTTATACTGTCCGGTTCTGACGGGGGCGCACTGAAGGATAAAACCGTCTTTGATTTGTACAGCGGCACCGGAACCATCGCCCAGATGATTGCCCCGGTGGCAAAAAAAGTCATCGGTGTGGAAATCGTGGAGGAAGCCGTGGCTGCCGCCAAAGAGAACGCCGCCCGGAACCAGTTGGACAACTGCGAATTTATCGCCGGAGACGTTCTCAAGGTAATTGATACCATAGAAGAAAAACCGGACTTCATCATTCTGGACCCGCCAAGGGACGGGATTCACCCCAAGGCGTTGCAGAAAATCATTGATTACGGTGTGGAGCGGCTGGTATATATTTCCTGTAAGCCCACCAGCCTGGTGCGGGATTTGGAGGTACTGCAGGAAGCCGGATACCGGCTGGAAGCAGCATGCCCGGTGGATATGTTCCCAAATACGGTGCATGTGGAGACGGTTGTCCTCTTGTCCCGCAGGTAAGCTGACTATATAAATTCAAGATTTTAACCGTGTGCAATTCGAGACATTTAAAAGGGAGGCAGTAATGAAATTAAAGAATATT
>CAZSGT010000298.1:0-3427 GCA_964606215.1 uncultured Lachnospiraceae bacterium | reverse complement strand
GTCAACCGACGTATGTATGTGTATTTGCAAACTTGTTTGCAACATCACATATTGCGTCGGTTTAGCCCCTTTGGGGCTTACTGCTCATCATTATTTTATGACTTTACGCACCACTGCGTAGCTTGACAAGCGAAAGCGGGTCTTAAATGAAAAGAACTGTTATGACTTTCTTTTTCATAGCCTATGTAAATAGACGAAAGGGATACAACAAACGCTGTCACGCTATGCGAGCCAGCTTATTGCAACAAACGCTGCCACGCTTCCGCGAGCCAGCTTATTGTAAAAAGGAGCTGCCGCACTATTTTTAGTGCAGCAGCTCCAAAAAGAATTTCTTCTATTATTTTACTTTCACCTTGAAGGATACGGATTTCTTATTGTAAGACTTTAATTTCACTGTGTAGGTACCCTTCTTCGTCTTCTTGTTGGTCTGAACAGTCACCTTGCTGCCAGAAGCCGTAACCGTAATTTTCTTTTTCTTCAAGGTCTTTGCATTGGTGTTTGTAAACTTGTAAGAAGTTGCGCTGGACGGTTTATATTTCAGCGTCACAGACACTTTCTTACCAGCATTTACCTTCACCGTCTTTTTCTTCGGTGTAATCTTCTTTGGTTTTGCTTTTACCTTTACTTTCATGGTTCTGGAATACGTACTATCTTTCACTGTAATCGTTGCAGTACCTGCCTTTTTACCTTTGACAGTATAAGTATTCTTTGCTGCATTTGCCGTTACTGTAGCAATCTTTGTCTTGTCGGATGAAGCGGTAATTTTTCCGTCATTGTTCTTCACAGAGAATGTAGCGCTCTCACCAACTCCAATATTTGCAGAAGACTTGTCAAGACGGAATATTGGTCCATTTACTATATAATCTGGATCATCTGGATGAGCTTTCTGTGTCACACCCTTGATATATACGTTGCTTGCCTTAAACGTAATCTCGAAAGTATTGGTATCAGCCTGTGGAATATCCGCAAAATTGATGGAGTAATCACCACGGACTGTCAGGTTTTCCAGAAGAGAATCGTTGACTCCCTGCGCATTATCCCATGCCGTAGCGATACCGATATCAATGATTTTCTTCTCTCCCGCCTTTACCTTGCGGTCATCATAATGCCATGTATTTTTGCCAGCCTTAAACGGAATCTGT
Organism: uncultured Lachnospiraceae bacterium; assembly: GCA_964606215.1. GTDB lineage: Bacteria > Bacillota > Clostridia > Lachnospirales > Lachnospiraceae > CAZSGT01. The sequence continues at coordinate 2,285 of CAZSGT010000298.1, read as the reverse complement.
ACTCCATTTAATTTCAGTGACTGGATATCTATATCCAAATATGTGGTAAGGGACTCCATCTTACTGTCATCGCCCTTTCTCACCTGGTCCTGGAATACCAGATAATCCTTCAGATACAGAGAACCAATCTTATTGTAATAGTTATTTGGAATCTCTACTTTCAGAGTATATGTTCCACCCGTTGGTCCAACCTCCGCAATGGTATCGCTCTCCAAATGTTTCCAGGAGGCCGTCTCCATCGCAAACAATTTCAACGCAAGGAAGTTCTGGGTAACGGTTACCTTACACTGTACCTTCTTTCCGTTGGAAAGACTGCCTGTCAATGTACAGGTTCCAGGCCCTACTGCTTTTACTTTACCAAACAGGCTCACCTGTGCAACCGTATCATCTGAGGTGGTCCAGTCTGCCGCCAACACAGCATTTGCTGGTGACAATGTGTAGGTCAGCTGTTTCTCCTCGCCTGTCTTCATGGATAAACTGGATTCTTTTAACGTAATATTCGTCGGAACATCTGATGCATCGTAGTACACAGACATAATCTGGTCTATGATATTCTTCCACCTAAAACCATAACTGCTTCTGTCAATAAGACACATTGTGTATACCGACTTTACTTGTCCATTAGACGTTTCTTCCTCTTTATCAATACCCATATCCCATGCTACTGGAACGCATCCAAGTTCCTTGGCATAGGTACAAAGCGTTTTATAATAAACCTCACGTGCCTGCACGTTTGCCGGATCATCCATTCTCCTGTTATGTGCACCGTACTCTCCGATTACTACTGGGTAGCCTTTTTTTACAAATGCATTATTCACCTTTTCAAGCTGGGCACGCATTGCCTGCTTCTCAGCATCAGTTCCCCATGTTGTCTTTTTTGAAGCTCCATCTCCAGCAAAATCCCATGGCTGGTAATAATGTACAGACACCATGATACGATTTTCGCCTTCTGGAATTGATTCTGAAAGGAATACATCCTCTGGAATCTCAAAAATACCAGCATCCACTGTAGTATCAATCTCTGTGTTCCATCCCGGAATCAAAACCCAGCGCTTGTCATTGTTACCCTCTGTCTGACGTACGGAATCCAGAAAGATTTCATTCAACGTGTTAATATTCTCGAAGTGCTGTACATAGGACTCCTTAAATGTTCCTCCAGCAAATGCATTGTAATCCCCATTAAATTCCTCATTCATGGATTCAAAAATCAAATGCTCATCGTAATCTTTGAATAAGGTAGCAATCTGCTCCCAGCACTGTCCGTATTTCTCCTGAATTTCATCAAAATAAAATACATACAATTTCTTACCTGTAGCAGATTCAAATATATGACTGCCATCAGAAGCTTTTTTATCGGTAGCCGTATATTCTGTACTAAGCTTACCACTAACAAGAGTATACTTGTCAATCGTCCCCTCCTGAATGAAAGCACGGTTAATTGTCATACCGTTGGATTTTGTTAAGGAATCATGTGAATTGCCATTGTAATTCCCATTCTCGTCTTTATCCGGCGTCTGCATACCACAGAACAGCCATCCGCCCTCAATGCTGGTGTATCCATCGCCATGCATATTTACAATTGCGTACAACCCCTGTTTTGTACACATATCTACAACCTCTTTGACACGTGCCAGCCACTTGGAATCAATGGTATATACGGGCTCTCCGTCCTCGTCCTCTGTCTCTGTAATATAATCCAGATAAGATACCGGGATACGCACAGACTTGAAACCTGCCGCCTTTATTGCCTTAAACAAATCCTCTGTAATCGTAGGATTTCCCCATGCAGTTTCACTTGGAAGCCCCCCACTGTTTGCTTCCAGTGAGTTTCCCAGATTCCAGCCGGCTCCCAGGGCTTCTGTTATCTGTTCCTGATTTAAATCTTTAAATGTTCCTGCCGCCTTCGGTGCATCCGCCTGACTCGCTGCCTGAGAAGATGCAGGAAGTGATGTAACAACCATCGCTGCCGTTAAGGCTGTTACAAGCAATTTCTTTAGTCTCATAAATACCTCTCTCCTTTTCTTTTATCTATAGCTATATAAATAGCTACGTTTTTATTCTACCATACTCTTTTGTAAATTTAAACTGGTTTCATAAAGAAATATAATGCTTTTTTATGACAAATTACCAACATATTTTCTTTCCTGTTGATTCTTTTACAACTGTGCAAAAAATGGTTAAAAATTATCAAAAAATTTTTATGCATATATTTTCATTTTACTGTCCATACTATTTTCAGAGCAAATCCATTATTTTTCTTTCCAGGGATATGACCCTCCTGCCTT
>CAZSGT010000297.1:0-3428 GCA_964606215.1 uncultured Lachnospiraceae bacterium | reverse complement strand
TTTCTGCTATTTGTACCTGCCGTCATTTATACCGCCGCAGAATCATTCCTACAGACAATTAGTTCCTCCATGGGTACCTCCAACAGACAGCTCAGCGCCAGCATATTGTCCAGAGATGGCGTCCGCACACCCCGAAACCAGTTATAAACGGACTGAATCGAACCTATGACAAATGCCTCCTGCACAAACCGTGCCGAATATCCCCGTTTTGTGCACTCACTCCGTATCTTCCCAGCCGTAGCCGCCGTGTCAATCACCGGATACACAAACTCCATATGCATTCCTCCTTTTCCTTGCAGACCACCAGCGTCCTGCACCAAAGTGCTTAGAAACTATTAAGAAACATTTCTTAACACTCCCTCATGTCTACAATTTCATCATATACAGAAAAATGCATTTTGTCATTGGACGAATAGTCCAATCCCTGACATTTCCGACTTTACGGTTTTACCAGCTCATTCACCGCCTGCATAACGTCTTACCTACGGCTTTACTACCTCATCCACCGCCTGCATAAACGCCTGTACTTCCGGTGTCTCCTGCGTCAATTCTCCCTCCGGTACAATTTCCTGCAAAACCCGATTCGGTGTATACTGGTAATTACTCTCTATAATCTGCCAATCCCAGCCCTTTGCCTGCCACAGCTGCCGCAGAGCAGCTTTTAACTCCGGAACTTCGTACAGCGTCTTAACCGTAGAATGTAATCCATAAGAGTATTCATTTTTTCCTGCATAATATACACTGTATCCCATTATGATATCCTCCGATGCCGAAGACGTCGCCACCAGAATATAATAAAATCCCTCTTCTGCCATCCACTTGTGGTAATCCATATCATAAGATGCAAAATCCATTTCATCCAGGGCAAACAATACTGTCTTCTTCTCTCCCGGCTGCAAAAATACCTTTTCAAACGCTTTCAGTTCTTTTACCGGCTTTGGCAGTGTAGAGCACTCATCCTGGACGTATATCTGAATCACCTGTGCCCCCGGCATGTTCCCGGTATTGGCAATATCCACAGCAAACGACACATTGTAAAGAAAATGCGGTGTTTCCCCCTGCTCCTCCTCGATTCCCCACTCAATTCCATCTGCCGTGTAGAAACGAAAGTTGTCTATCTCAAACTCCGTGTATGACAAACCATATCCAAATGCATACTGGGGCTTGATTTTCTTTTTATCATAGTAACGATATCCCACATAAATTCCTTCCCCGTAGTGTGTCTCATAACCCTCTCCCGGAAAATGCAGGGATGTGGGCGTATCCTCATACCGCGCAGGAAAGGTCAGAGGCAGTTTTCCGGAAGGGCATACTTTGCCCGCCAGCAAATCCGCCATTGCCTTGCCACCTTTCATTCCCGGCAAAAACATGGCAAAAACACCATCCAGATATTCATCATCAAAATCGCGGATATCCACCGGTCCGCAGGTATTAAGAACCAGTCCAATCTGAATATGGCAGGCGCCGTGGTATTTAACGTTTTCCAGCATAAGAAGTTCTGCACAGTCATCTGGTGACAGATGCAAATCTCCCCTGTCGTTACCTTCCATTCCGCCCACCACGGCAGAAAAAATTACCGTGTCAATTTTCCTGTCCGTGAGAATCTCCTGCAGCTGTTCCAAATCGTCGTAATCGGTTTCTCCTTCTATATAAATCACCTTGTCCTCACCCAGAAGCTGTGCCAGTGACTCCGTAATACTGCTGGTCCGGTCTGTGGTAATGCCTGCACTGCCAGCACCACACGCCAGCACAGATTTTGCACCACTTCCCATTACCGCCACCCTGCTCCCCTCTTTCAATGGGAATATTTCATTTTCATTTTTCCGTAGAACAATTCCCTCCACTGCTGCACGGTATGCCGCCCGATCTGTATCTTCCCGAAGCTTTTGCAAATCCGTATCTTTCTCCGTATCCTGCGTACAGAACGCAATGAGATTCAACAAACGGAGCACAGCGGTATCCAATACAGACTCATCCAGCCTTCCCTCCTTCACCGCCTGCACCAGAGTGTCCCCGGAAATCGGTCCCGGCATGGCAAGGTCATTTCCTGCTGCCAGGGCCTCCACTGGATGATACACCGCACCCCAGTCAGAAACCACGCTGCCGTCAAAGCCCCATTCCTCCCTCAAAAGTTCCGTCAAAAGCCACTTGTTTTCCGAACATGCCACACCGTTAATCTTGTTGTAGGCACTCATGACGGTCTTTACACCGCCCTCCTTCACACAGGCCTCAAAGCCTGGCAGGTATATCTCCCGCAACGCCCGTTCAGAAATAGTCTCGTTGATTCCCACCCGGTTGGTCTCCTGGTTATTTGCCGCAAAATGCTTCACATTTGCCGCTACACCATATTCCTGAACCCCTTTTACCAACTCTGGAGCCAACGCCGACACCACATGGGGGTCTTCGGAATATCCCTCAAACAACCGCCCATTTCTCGGGTCCCTGTGAATATTTACATTAGGCGTACCCAAAAGGAAATGGACACCGAACAGTTTTGCCTCTCTTCCCAACGCACGTCCTACTTCCCGCACTACCTCAGGATTGAATGTGGCTCCCAGCAAAATTCCTGGTGGAAAACATCCCGGCGCATAATCTTCCCCGGTCTGCGTAAGCAAAAACTCTCGTATTTCATTGTAAACTACCAACTCTTCTTCGTTTAATTTCTCCGGCTCGTAAAAATTTTCAATCACATGACTAAGCAAAGAAGAACCCGCCATTCCGTTTGTACTTTCCAGCACCTCTTTCCGGGAATAAAAGTCGCCAAAAAACTGCTCAAAATTCATTCCCGTACCGCCATCCAGCACCTGCAGCCGCTCGACTCCTAACCGCTCAATTCCCCGCATACCAAAAAACGAACCGCCATTTACCAATGCTGCCTTTTCCTCCAGTGTCATCTGTCCCAAAATCTGTTCCGGTGTCCTGTCCATATATCTTCCTCCTTTTACATTATATAGCTGCATACAATTCTCTGTATGTATACTGCTTCCCTTTTTATATAAACCATACATCCTTATACAAGTCCCACAAGCATTCCTGCCTGGTATACCAAAAATGCCACGACCCATGCAATCAAACACTGCAAAACCACCGTTACCGCTGCCGCCTTCGCTCCTCCCATCTCCCGTTTCACTGTGGCAATCGCTGCCACACAGGGCGTGTATAGCAAAGTAAACACCAGGAATACCACTGCGCCAAATGTTGTAAACAAGGTAGGAAGCTGTCCTACATCCCCACCCAGCAATACAGTCAGGGTGGAAACCACGCTCTCCTTTGCCGTAAATCCTGTCAGTAATGCGGTTGCAACACGCCAATCCCCAAATCCCAATGGAGCAAATATGGGGGCAATCACCCCTCCAAGCATGGCTAACATACTGCTGTCCGTGGTCTCTGCCACATTGAACCGCACATCAAAGGTCTGTAAAAACCAG
>CAZSGT010000296.1:0-3432 GCA_964606215.1 uncultured Lachnospiraceae bacterium | reverse complement strand
CCCTTGCTTTTTCCAGTTGTTCCGGATGTAAAAATAATCGTTGCCACATCCTCTGAGTCCGGGCTGCCTGCATCCTCAGCACTGCTTTTGCCTGCTGCCATAAGCTCTGCCAGGGATACTACCTTTCCATCTGTGGACTCCAAAGCATCCTCCTGCAACAGCCAGATTTTTCTCAGTTTCGGACACTGAGCGGAAATCTCCTCCAAAAGCGCTTTATTCTTCGGACTTAAAAACAGGGCTTCGGAATCGGAACGGTTAATCAAATCAATTAAATCCTCCGCGGGAAGACCTGCGTCCAGGGGAACCGCAACCGTATTTCCTGTAATAATACCCAGGTAGCTTTCTATCCATTCCACGGAACTGGTACCAATCAGGGAAATATGTTTCCCCTGAAACCCTTCTGCCAGCAATCCCTTTCTTACCGCTACAACATTCTCCATCAGCTCGCTGTAGCTTCTCTCAAGAATTTCCTTTTTTTGCAGCCACTTTACCGCCTTGATATCTGCATATTTCTTTACGCTTTCTTCTAATATATCACGAATCAATGTTTTCATATTTTTCACTCTTACCCCTCCTGCTGTAATTGTTCTAACAAATCAAGAGCCTCTGCAATGGTATGCACCTTCAGTGCTTCTTCCCCTTCCAGCTCTATATCAAAGGTATCCTCCAACTCTCCCAGAAAAGCCATAAAATCAAGGGAACTAAACCCTAAATCTTCCCGGAACCGCATGTCGTTGTTGATTTCCTCCGGCTTTACCTCACAATACTGTGCTACAATTGTTTTAAATTCCATTTCCTGTGTCATAATTAACCTCTTTTCTGCATACGCATATGTGCGTATTGCCTTATTATAATTAGCTGGCTCGCAAAGCGTGACAGCATTGTTTCTTATGCATCTGTTCTTTATATCTGTTTCATGATTTCGCCTATACTCATATCCGGGTGGGCAATTCCCTTAAACAGAATCCGCATCATGTAGTAATACAAAAGCTCCATATCATGCTCCACCAGATGCGCCGTCTGATAATGATAGGAGAAATTCATTCCTCCATATTCCGTATGGGATACGGTCAGATACATCTTCTTTGTGGCTGCGCCGTTGGCAAACCATTTGGCATGCTGCGGAATTTTTTCAAGATGGGGATTATCCATCTTTACCGGCATGGGCTGGTATGTGAGATAACAGCTTTCATAGGTGGTATTTTCCGGCGTATGATAACGCCTCCGCATTTCCTCCTCAATCAACGCCGGATCATAATTGCTGTGCATATAAATTTTGTTCTGCACATTCTGAATCTCATAAGCGGCAGACAAAAAATCTGTCTCCGGAGCAATCACGGTCCTGCATGGAAACATAATGGTCCTGCTGCCACCGGATGTCCACTCGTCATGGGTGGAACGTCTGGAAATGAAATTCTGAATGGTAATATCTTCCTGTCCCTGATTGACCATGGACAAATATGTTCTTATGCTCAGCAGCAAAAGATTTGTCATGGACAACTGATGATTCATGCAAAAATCCATGAGATTCTTTGTTGGCTCCGGCTCCAGGATGTAATCCTTCACCGCCACAAATAAATTCTTCAACTCGATATCTGCCGCCCTCAGATTTTTGTTACCATGGAGTTTCCTTGCCTCCTCAAGAACAGAAGGTCCCTGAATATCTGAATACAACGGCTCTCCCAGAGCATCCAGCTGGTCGTCCCAAAACTTTTTATCCTTGGCAAAACGTTTCTCATTATTTGCTTTCTTCAAATCCTTAGCCAGAACTTCCTCAAAGTCCGCCAAATCTGCCGGATATTCCGCTTTAAATCTAAAATGGGTATACAACTGCATCAAATCGTTAATCATGACCACCAATCCACAGGAATCTATGAGTCTGTGGTCCATATGAATGAAGAAGCCATTGTACCCTTCGGGCAGCCGTACCATCGTCACATCACACATCGGAATATCATCCCCATCAAAGGTTTCATACGCCCACTGCTGCATCAGGTGATCTGCATCTGCCATACTCATGTTAGACAAATCCTTCACGGGAATATCCCTGGTATCTTTTTTCACAATGTACTGCTTTACCTCTCCATTTTTGTCCGGCTTTGTGAAACGGACCCGCATACATCCATAACGCTCAAGCTCTAATTGAATGCATTTTTTTAAGAGTCCAAAATCCAAAGGAGACTGTAGAGATGCCACCACACTGACTCCTGACACCTGCTGTGTCTTGTATTTCAGAATCCAGTTATGATGCATTTTCTGTGCTGCTGTTAAAGGATAATATTCCTGCATTTGTAAACCCTCCTGTTTTATTCTTTCCATTGAGACGTTATCACATTTTATTTTTTATTTCTACCCCATAAAGGACTTAACAAACATTTTACCCAAAATTGTCTAAGACCTTGCATGCAACAGGAATGAAAAGTTTCCCACTAAAAAACGCCAGTTTAAAAACTGACGTTTTGGACTTTAATTATATTTTTCAAAGAAATCCAATATCTTTTGCCGGTACAGTTCCGGCTCCACATATGCACTGCAAAGATGCTTTGCCTCCGGCATGACAACTAGCTCCTTAGGCGCCCGGCAGATGGAATAGTTGTATATTGTATTCTTCGGGTCCACATAGGTATCCTCTGCACCGTGGAAAAACAAAACCGGTCTCTGATTCCGCCCCATGGCTTCCGTCGTATCTGCATCCCGCATACGAAAACCGGCCAATATCTTACAAAACAAATCCAATCGGAACAACAGCAGCCCTACCCAGTGCAAATGAAACCAGTTTGCCGCCATTTCCCTGACCTGTCCTTTCATGGAAGAAAATGCGCAGTCCGCAATGAGTCCTTTTACCTCTTTTGGCAATTTATGCCCCGATGCCATAAGCACAGACGCCGCCCCCATAGATTCTCCATACAGATAGATGGGAAGCTTTTTCTTATTCCTCCTGGCAATAAAATATGCCCACCGCTGAACATCATACTGCTCCAGAGCCCCAAAGGTAATATATTCCCCTTTGCTTTTCCCGCAGCACCTCTGGTCTATAAAAAGCAGATTGCAACGATTCTCATGAAGAAAACGGGCAGTATATGCAAAGTCTCCAAAGCCACTTCCCTTATATCCATGGCTTAACAATACAAATCTCTCTGCATTCTCTGCCGGCAGATAATGGGCATGCAGCATCAGTCCTTCCCTGCTTTTCATGGAGCATTCCTGCATGTTCTGCTCCATGCACCACGCCTTGCCCTCCTCATACTCCTTTTCAAATTTATGCCTTGGATGATTCACCTTTATATGGGATAACTGAAACCATTTCTTTTTTATCTGCTTTTTTTTCTCTTTGCAGCGAACCATCATTTCAAAAAAGGACCCACCGGACGCCATAAATATACTGAAGGCCAAATAAACAACCCCCAGTATTTTCAACACTTTATTTTTCAT
>CAZSGT010000295.1:0-3433 GCA_964606215.1 uncultured Lachnospiraceae bacterium | reverse complement strand
AGCCCTAAACGGCAACTCGGACATTATATTCGCATAGGGGGTTCTGAACAGTTACTATTCTTTAATAAATGCAGGCTCTGGACATTATTTCCTCCCCTGTCTATGGGAACCATCCCCATAGCCCTGAAAGCGCACTTGGTTATATACCGCAAAGGCAGAGACTTGCTATTATTGAATATGCTGTCCTCTCCATCAAAGAAACGTTTTAATGCTGCCCAATGAACCGATGTTGGAATGCCTGCCACTAACACGAAAGAATCCGATGTTCTTCTATGGTTTGGCGCAAAAATAATCTTTTTCTTTGCAATACGGTTCTTATGCAGATAAATTGGATGATAGATCAGCGTCACCGCCGGAATAATCATCAATCTGGCAATCTGGTACAATAAAACATTTTTCAAGGCAGGGAGCGGCCCAATGTCCGTCCATGCCACATGCGGTTTGTGCACATGGTTCGATTTTATGGGATGTTTCTGGTTCACTTCACTTTTTAAATAAGTATTTTCCAAGTTTTCCAGCACTTCCTCAACGGATATGGACGGCTTCAAAACTTCATCCAGACAGATACCATATCTTTCTTCCACCCACATGCATAATTCCAGGCTTTCCAAAGAATCCACTCCCAGTTCCTCCATGGTACACTTTGCTATTCGCTCATATGGCAGGCCTGTTTTCTGTTGTAGATAATCGCGCAATGTCCCGCATTGGTACAGGTTGTCCTGCTCTTTGCTATCTGTCGCAGCAGCTTCAGCCAATTGATACCTTTTGGTCTTTCCAATAGCAGTTCTCGGAATGCAGTCAACAAAATGAATGCTGCTTACAGTAAAATAATAATTGCTTTTGTTTATAAGCTGCCTGACTTTCAGAATTGCTTCCTGGCTTTCGTTTCCTTCTATAAATAAATGGATCTCATCATAATATTCGTCTGTCACCCTGACTCCGCAACAGGCAAAGGTATATCCCTGCAATACTCCTTCCAAAGCTTTCTCTATATCTTCCGGCGATATCTTTTCTCCGTTTTTTAAATGAATGCTTTCTTTTATTCTTCCCGTAATATGTAAGTACCTCTTTTTATCTATATATCCCAAATCCCCTGTCCGAAACCACTTTTGCGCATAGCTTTCCCTTCTATTAGTGTCATTCATATATCCCAAGAGCGCATATCTGCTCCGCACCATTACTTCCCCGCAGTTACTGTTGGCATTCTTCTTTATTTTGATTTTTACCTGATGGTTTTCGTTTACTTTTCCCACACTGACTTCCGGATTATTGCATTTAGGGGAAGTAAAACAAACCGGCACATTTAATTCTGTCAGCGCATAGATATTAGTCCATATAAATCCCATATTATAGAAAAAAGCGTAGACCTCCTGCTTCAGTATCCCTCCTCCTACACCCAGATATATCAGGTTTCCTCCGAACACCTTATCCCTGACTTTCCTGAATATAAAAATTCCGAGCTTTATATGTAAGTATTTTCTGAACAGACCGCATATTTTTAATGCTCCCTGTATGGCGATTTCTTTTACCCTGCCTAATGAGTGAAAATATTCCTCACACTTTTTTTGATAAGTTTCATATACTTTTGGTATCATGCCAAACAACGTAGGACGAAATGTCAGAAATGCCTTATTCAACGAAACAGGATCGATTTTTTCCAGTATACCTATTCCCCCTCCTGCAAGAAAAACTCCCCAAAACGTTGAAAAGCCGGAAATATGGCATATCGGAAAACAGCATAAATACCTCGTTCTCCCGGTAAAAATAACTTGTTGGCATTTAGCGGCTTCCAGCTGCTCCCTATATCCAATAATAACGCCCTTGCGCCGGGCAGTCGTGCCGGATGAAAATAAAATAGCCATGGCATTTTCGCTATCTGCATTCTTTAAACTGCCTGTATATACAGCATCACTATTCACGCACTTCAGCCGAATACAGTCATACATGGGAATTGTACTTCCAATGCTTAATTTATCCAATAAAAAAGGCACTGCGATCACCCCTTGCACATTGGCCTCCTGCAACATGCTTTCTATTTCACCTAAAGGTAATTTAGGGTCAATGATAACCATGATCACGTTCACATATACGCAGGCAATCATGCAGGTGAGACTATATGGCGAAATCTCTGCAATCAGCGCGATTCTTTGTCGGCTTCTCACTCCGCTTTTCTGCATTTCTGTAACAAAATTATGTGCTTTCGTTTCAATCTGCTTATAGGAGAAAGTGTCATCCTGTCTTGAAAAATACTGACAGAACTCTTTATTTCCACTCACCGCGAAAACTTTATTAATATATTTCAGTAATTCGTTATATGCTTCACACATGTGCTTTCCCTTTAGTCATCCCCTCTGCAATTCAACATTTTCCCGCAGATACTCCTCAAGATCATATCTTTTATCTTCTTCCCGTCTTAAAAGCATATCTGCAAATATGGCGGCATTCTTACTGCTTACCCTTACAGAATCCACAAATGCTCTTGCCTGCGCCGGAGTAGTGACCCCATGTCCCGCATAGAATGTCAATTCTTCTTTCCATACATCGGCATGCCATTTCTGGCACTCGTAGACCCTTTTCCGAGTCTCCATAAACCATAACCTTGCGTCCGGTTCCATCTCGCATCTTTTTATTGGAGAAGTGTGCTTTTCCAACATATACCATAGCATGGTGGCCATTTTGTCCCTCAATGCCGCCATGGCTTCTTCTTTATCCCGCATTTTCGCAAGATCAATCGGTTCACCCGCACGAATATAAATCTCTTGGGAATCAATGTCGCAAAAGCTTATTACAGGTACCACTTCCACACTCATTTCCTTACTAAGAATATAAGGGCTGTTAAACAATGGCATAATCAGATGGTTTTCCGTATTGTTGTATCCTCCCTCGGGAAATACCAAAACGCTGTTACCTAAGGATAATACTCTCTTCATTTTCTCTACTGCATCTTTTCTGCTCACTCGATCCAGGCGGTTTACATAGATCATTCCGTTTAACCATAAGGCCATGAATACTGGATTATACCTCATCTGGTCGGTCGTTCCATGCAGCGCATACACATTTCTGTCTATATTCGCCAGAATCGATATGATATCTTCATCAAAGGAATGATTCGCCACAAACAGGTACGCTTTCTTTCTGTCCAGCTTCGGATAAGATTCTACGTATATTTTTCTGGAGATACACTGTTTTAATATTGCTCTCCATAACGGATTTATGGCTTTCCTTATTTTAAGACCTGCATCTGATGTAAAATCAGATACATTTGCATATTCAAATTGTTTTAAAAATACATTTCTCATATGTTTTGGTTTCCTAATATAGCTATTTTCACATGCCAGCAGAAGCATCGGCTGGGACGGAGTAAGCTTCCGCTTCCCTGCCAGAACATAGGCATGACTCATGATTCAACACCGATACTAAATTAAACAAGATC
>CAZSGT010000294.1:789-3442 GCA_964606215.1 uncultured Lachnospiraceae bacterium | reverse complement strand
AATGCGTTTATCCACCACATCATAGGGGCCATCGTCAAAGGTCAGCGCCACCATGGGTTTATCCGGGTCCAAATCCGGGCGGATTGCCACCGGCGTCGGTTTCGGGCTTGCTGTCGGTTTTGGCGTTGGCGTTGCCTCCGGAGTGGGAATCGGTGTGGGTGACGGTGTGGCTGTTGCAATCTGTTCTAAATCCTGCGGCAGTGGTTTTTCACTGCTCCCCACATCTTCACCAGAAACCGTCTGCGTTCTTCCATAGGTGACAATAACCGCCACGACAATCACAAACAGGGCCAGCATAACACTGCTTACCATGATAACCAGACGATACCTCTCTCGTTCGTTTATCTTTTTATCATCGGTATTCTGATTTTTTTCACTATCTGACATACTTTCTCCAATCCATGCAGTCTCTGCATACCTTATGTTCCTTTATCATTATACCACAGATTCTGCCATTATGGAAGAAAGGGTTTTGTCGTACTAACTCAGCATACCGCCAATCATCCCTCCGATGGCGCACACAAAAAAGCTGCTAATTACCCGGCTGTCCTGCAATGTGAAGTTACTTCCAAATAACCATGATAACAGCACCAGCAGCACCACATACACGCATCCAAATCCCAGCCCCCAGAGGTATTTTTTCTTATCCATACATTTTCCCGTGAGGAAACCTCCCAACAGGCTGGATACAAAATAAATCACAATAACCCCGCCGCTAATGACGGCAGCAGAGGGCGAGAAACGGTACATAATCAGGGCCAGAAGCAGTAAAAGCAGAAAGGAAAACACATATGTAAACAGTATAATTTTTGCCATGGATACCCATACATTTTTTTTCATAAATGCGCACTCCTGCAAAATTGTTTAGAATACTATATGTTCTTTTCTGGAAATATATGCTATACTTTCTAACAATGATATGGTCAGGACGGTGAAATATTCTACAAATATTTCACCACCTTAACCATAAATACAGCCGTATATACGGCAAATTTTAATTGTGCACAGTCCTTATAAATGGATTCTGTGCAGAAATGGAGATAAGAGTGAAAAATAAACTTGTAGATTTACACGTACATTCCAATGCGTCCGACGGAACCCTTTCCCCGGCAGAAGTGGTGGATGAAGCCATTGCCGCAGGGTTATCCGCATTCGCCCTGACCGACCACGACAATACCCAGGGCGTGGCAGAGGCAATTGCCGCCGGCAAAAAACGTACCCAGGAGGGAAAACCTATTGAAGTCATTCCCGGCATCGAGCTATCTCTGGGCTTTGAGGAAAAAGACATTCATGTGGTAGGTTTATTTGTGGATATCACACACCCCACTTTCCAAAAAGAGACCGCTTTCGCAGTCAGAGAGCGGGAGCTGCGCAATGAAAAGATGGTGCAGAACCTGCGGCATGCAGGCATCCGTATCACCATGGAGGATTTGCAAGACGGAAACGCAGCCACGGTCATTACCAGAGCACATTTTGCCAAGGCAATTATCGCCAAAGGATATACAGAAACGGTTAAGGAGACCTTTGATAAATTCTTAAACCCCGACACACCCTACTATGTCCCCAGAACATATATCACCCCGGAGCGTGGCATCGAGTTGATTCTCATGGCAGGCGGCGTTCCTATTCTGGCCCACCCCTTCCTGTATAAACTTCCCGATGACAAACTGCGGGCATTGCTGGTGCGCCTGAAAAAGGCAGGACTGGTGGGCATGGAGGTATATTATTCCGAGTTCGATGAAAAGCAGACTGCCTATGCCCTGGAACTGGCAAAGGAGTACGACCTGGTGCCCAGCGGCGGCTCCGATTTTCACGGAAGCAATAAACCACACATTAAACTTGGTCACGGTATCGATGACAATCTTGCAATTCCCTATTCCATTTTGGAGGAATTGCGAAACAGGCAAAATAAAAACCAAAAAAATACAAACCCCTGAGAATAATTGTCCTCAGGGGTTTGCTTTGTGTGCCGGTTTAACAACGCTTATTATCGCAGTCCCGCTATCTCAAACATCTCCCGGACCCGATGGGCATATGTATGCGTCTCCCGCACTTTCCGACAGCCGTTTTCTGCAATCCGGGCACGTTCTTCCTCATGTTCCAGATAATAGCGGACTTTATCCAGCAGCTCCTCTCTGCTGCCGTAATACACATAATCTTCTTCCGGGATAAAATGCCGTTCAAAATCTGTCTGATAATTGGTCAGCAGAAATCCACCTGCACCCATAATATCCATCGCCCGCAGCGGAATGCCGTTTTGGATGCTACGAAGGGTAATATTTAAGTTAATTTTACTATGTTTAAATGCCAGCGGCATCTCATTTTGATACTGAATGGGTCCCTTGTTTTCCACCTCCGACAAAAAAGGGGTAGGCTGGGGTGTATACAGGCGCAGTGGTCTTAGCTTTCTGTCTGGAAGCTCCATCTCCGACAACAGACCGCTTACCGCCTGCAGTGTCTCCCGCCTCTCCATACGGGTAAGGCTGCGGCAGAGAAAATAGGACGCATAAACATATGCCGGACTTTCCAAACCATCCCGGTGGGTCTGCAGTGGCACTTCCTCCTGCAGACGCTGCAAAATCTCCGGCGTCAGTGCATCCTGCAACACATTCCTGCCATACACCATCTTCTGTACATGCATAATTCCATCCAG
>CAZSGT010000294.1:0-779 GCA_964606215.1 uncultured Lachnospiraceae bacterium | reverse complement strand
TCCGTATACATGGAGCCAACAAAAGATACGTCCGTCTCCAGAATTTTTGCATCTTCCGGGGAGGCACTAAGTTGTTCCAGCCGCTTTGCATTGACCGCCATGGGCAGATAATATACCTGCTCTGCCCCCAATGCCTTCAAATCTGCAACCATCTGGGAATCAAAGAGAAAGATGTAATTGCAGGGATGAAATATGGTCTTTGAATATGTCAAAATCAGCGGACTGTCATAACACCAGGAAAGATATGGTATCTTCAGTTCATGGCAGGCGTCCGATATCACTGGATAATAGTTAAAAGAAAAAATCACATCTATCATCTGCGCCTTACACTGGGTTTTTAATTCGGATTTAAATTTTGGGTCCATACGAAAATTCCGGGGCTCCGGTTTATACAATACGACCCCATGTCCTGCGTTCTCCAAAGCCTCTTGCATATCCTCCAACCCAAAGCACTTCCAGTCCGGTATCAAAATTTTCACAAAATCGCCCCCTGGTTCTTTTATTGCTGACTGTCCAGCCGATATATCCCATCCCTTACCATCTCTATGCCAGTTGCAAAAAACTGCTGCAATGCCTGCATCATATACCAGGTATCTCTCACTCCAGCCGTCTCGTAAGGGGAATGCATGGCAAGCTGTGCCAGACCAATATCCACCATGGGAATACTGACATGCTGGCTGGCGATATGCCCCAGCGTGGAGCCTCCTGCCATATCCGAGCGGTTGGCATAAGACTGTACCGGCACCTGCGCCTTCTTACAAATCTCTTTAAATATCCCT
>CAZSGT010000293.1:0-3454 GCA_964606215.1 uncultured Lachnospiraceae bacterium | reverse complement strand
ATAAATTTCTTTAATAGAATCCACATATTTTTTTTCACATCCTTTAATTATTTTCTCGTATGGACTTACTTCCCTCACAATTTTCTCTCTGGATTTTCTAATTGAAAGTGTATTTTTCTTATCAATAATCTTAAACGCCATTCCTGCATAACTGCTTCTGTCACGTTCATATTTTATTTCACAATATACAATATCATCTGCATAACATTCTTCATTATTTGATAGCAAATCTGCAAGTTTTGATATGTTAATATGCTCTATTTGCATTAATGAACTCTCCTTAGATAATTTCTCAAAATAGCGAGTTGGATTTTTGCAAAATTTGCCTGCGTTAGATTTTTTCATTAATTCTACTATCTCAACAACATTTGGATAATAGATATTATCCTCATAAAAAATCATTCCTTCAATTTCCTGCACATATTCCAAAATATTTTTAAGCATTATCTTTGATAGCGAGCGCAAATCAAATCTACAGTTTATTTCTTCTAACAAACCATCTTCATAAAAAAATTGAATACATGTTTCATCTTCTTTTCCATATTGGACTATACTTTCTGTCCAGCTCGGTTGTTTTTCTAAGAAGTCAATTTGAATCATAGGAACATTTTTATTTTTCCATGATACTATATTTTCTGCGACTATTTTATTTTCCTCTACATACTTTCCTCCCGGGATTATATAACAATCAAATTGCCATAATGCCATTTTAATTCTCCTTAATCAATCCACTCAAACTTTGATATATTCTTCAATAATAGATAATATTGATACTGCTAGTATTGCTCCTTGCATCATATTCTGAAATAGAAACATCACAACAAACCAAAATAACCATATATATTATCCCTGTCAATCTTCATAATAACATACTCATTTCCCTCAAATTCGCCTTTTCGTATTTCATATGAATTGATAAACTCAACACGACGTGAAAAAGCAGGATGCATGCCAGCAACATGGCACTCCTGCCGTTTCACGTTGTGTGTTAACTTAAAAAACGTTATAAATTATCACCAAATCACTTCTCCTCGTCCCCATCATCATAGGTGCCGTCCTTGACATCCAGATACCCCTGCACCAATTGCTCCACGGTCTTCTTATCCACCAAAAACTGTGCCTTGCCGTTAATGGACGCCCGGAAGAAATTCGTGCCATCATACGGCAGAAACGCTAATGTTGTATCCCGTTCGCCCTCCACAATCCGGAACGTAACATAGGGCGTATCGTCCTCCGGAACCTTCTTCTCATCAATAATGCCGGTATACTTCACAACGCCAGTCTTTGCATAAGCCATCCGGAAGTCTTCCTCGTCCACTTCCTCCCCGTTAATGGTAGCGGAGTAGGTAACGTCTGTATCATCTTCTTCACTATCAGATGTATCACCGGACTTATCCCCGCTGGTCTCCTTACGGGTCAGAACCATGTCGTACTCCTTACCATCGTACTCCATATGCACCGTATCCAGGGTGTTGACGGAACCCAGATAGCAATACTGATAAATGTATGTCATTGGCTCAATCTTCACCATGGGCTCCACTTTCTCAGAAGCCAGCATATAGATTCGCTTTGAGCCATCGGGTTTTATATAATAGTACTCTCCGTCATCGGTTTCCTTCCCTACATAAAATTTATAGCTGTGATACACTTTTTCTGGCTCTTCCTCCGTCTCTTCCCCTTCAGTCTGGGACTCATAATAGGTGAAATCGATGGTATATGCTGGTTTATCCAAACCATATTTTTTGTCATTCTTTTTACTTCCGTCATAGCTTACGCACTCATAAAAGCTTAAGCTGCTGTAATTGTCAAACAGCTCTGACAAGCTGTAGGAATCTCCGGCCACTTTCTCCTTAAAACCCTTTTTAATCACCCATCCATAAATATCTTTTCCTACGGAATCCTCGGTATCATACACCACCTCAAAGTCCGTACCCTTTTTGGCATCCACGGATAACTTTGTCATGTTGGCAGCGGCAAAGGTTGGACCAGTCTCTCTTGCAATCAGCTGATTGCCCACATAGTCAAAGTAGGAATACCATGTATCCATAATCGTATAAACCTTAGAAGCATCGTCCATATAGGCATAATATCCGTCACTGTCCGTGCCCACTGTCTCCAGGCCCATAACGAGTTTATGTGTTTCACCGCCGGCTGTGACCTCTACGCTGAGACTGGGTTTATCCAGACCAAACTGAGACAAATCTTCCCCTGCCTCCGACAGTTCTTTCTGGGCAGTAACCTTCGCCATGGCAGTAATCATTCCCTCTGGAATACTCTGCTCCAGGGGCAGTTCTTTTTCATCTTCCTTATACCATGTGCCATCTTCCAAAACCAATACGGTCTGTACATCTCCCAGCGTATAATCAATCCGGGTAATCTCTTCCTTCTCTACGCTGTAAAGCAGGATTTCCTCTGTCCCACTTTCCTCTTCACTCTCTTCCTTTGGAGCTTTTTTCGAAATGATTCCATATACAATCCCAATCGCCGCCAGAACCACAACCAGTCCCAAAAGCGTAAACATTTGCCGTTTTTTCTTTGACATCAGCTCTTCCTCCTGCGCATCCATACTACAAAACCGCCGATTAACAAGGCAAGCGGAATAATCACAATCACCAGCACAGCCCACATAACCATGCTGCTGCCAGGCAGTGTCACGGAAGACTCAGACAAACTCTTTGCACTGATGGACACCTGCTCTGTATCCGTATCCACCATCCATGAAATGCTGTTTGTAAGCAAGGTTCCATTTCCTAACTGTACCATGGATGTATAGCCATCCTGGAAGGTAAACGGCGTCGTAAACAATACAATTTTTGTCTCCTTGTCTCCCACTGTCTCCTCAATGGCTACCGCCACGCTAAAGGGACCGGATGCATCGCCCTTTTCCTTATTCATGGTCTCCGCCATAGGATCTGCCTTGGCGTAAGAATCCTCTGTAGTATCCAAAAGACTGGTTACCTTTACACTACCGCGGATATCCTCCGAAATATGGATTCCCTGCGCTCCCGGTACAATCACGCCTTTAATGCCGGATGTCAGCTCACTTTCCTGATTTATCTCCGGTACCAGATAATTGGGGTACGTGTAATAATATCCCTGTGCGACATCATATACATATCCCGGCTCCAAAGTGACGCCGTAATACTCCAACAGCTCCGCCATATTTTTCTGCTCGCTGCCAGAATACATCGTATTGATAATCGCCTTTCCACCGTCGTCCAGATATTTCTTGATGATTTCCACTTCTTCTGAAAGCAAATCCCCGGCAGGACCGTTAATAAAAAGCACCTCGCAGTCTTCTGGAATTTTCCCTTCTGCCAAAGACAAATCTTCAATATCCACATTCATCTTCTCAATCATAGAACGGGTAGCACTGCCCAAGTCCACTTCTTCATGGCCAGATAACACGTACATTTTTGTCAGTTTTGCAGAGGTCACATACTGCACTGCGGAA
>CAZSGT010000292.1:0-3463 GCA_964606215.1 uncultured Lachnospiraceae bacterium | reverse complement strand
AAAGAGCCTTGGTAAAATCAAAATTGCCGGAACAAAAAACAATCCCTGTTTCCGGACATATTCCATATTCCGTTTCCGGCTCAGGCAAAACACTCTCCGGATATGAATATCTGTCATCTTGGAATACAGGATAAGAAAGCCTGCTATAGACAGGTAAAAACAAATGACAGCGCGGTTATGTGCAAATAATATTTCAAACTTATCCATGCATCTTCCCCCCTTTTGACATGGCAATAACTAAATCCTGCAGGGAACACGGGCGGACTTCAAATCCATGCTCTTTATATGCTTTCTTCTCTTCCTGTGACAAGTCATCGTATACAATATATTCTGCCATGGTCCCCATGCCATTTACTGTCAGAAGATTCTTCGCCGCAAACAGATTCTCCTGCCCTGCCCTTCCATGAAAGCAAAATGCCTGTTCTCTTACATGCTCCGCCGTGTCCGAAACCACCACTTTTCCGGCATCTAAAATGATAATATCCGTAAACACCCCCGTCATCTCTTCAATCAGATGGGTAGAAAGAACAAATGTCCTGGGCTTTTTCTCCTGTTCTTCCAATAAGATTTCGTAAAACTGCTGCCTTGCCACCACGTCCAGACCGGAGTAAATCTCATCAAAAAGTACAATATCACATCCGCTGCAAAAGCCGATGCACATACTGAGTGCAGTGCGCCTGCCCTTTGACAATGCCGCATACGTATCTGACATGCGGATTTCATAGGTTTCTAACAGTCTCTCCATCAAAGCATCATCCCACTTGGGATAAAACAGCTTTGCATAGCGGAGAATCCTTTTCACACTGTATAAGCTGAAAGCTTCCAGATAATCCGGCATAAAACAAATCCGTTCCAGCATCTTTTCATTCTCATATGCCGGCTCTTCAAAAAGAAAAATCTCTCCTTCGTCCGGCAGATATTTTGTGCAAAGGCAGTTTAAAAGCGTGGTCTTTCCCGCACCGTTTCTCCCTAACAATGCATAAATTCCCCCTTCCTCCAGGGACAGGTTTACCTGGTCCAGGGCGGTCTTGCTTTCGCCTTTCTTTTCCTCAAACCGTTTGGTTACTCCCTTACATGTAATCGCCTTCATCATATCCTCCATTCCAATGCGTCCTATGCATTTTTAATCATCGTAATCAGCTCCTGCCTGCTTATCTCCAGGCGTTCTGCCTCCAACAACAGCCCGGCAATGGTCTCATCCTCAAACCGCGCCCTGGCCTTCTTTTGAATCTTCTTTTTTGCGTCCGCGCAGACAAACATACCAATCCCTCGCTTCTTCTACAAACTCCCTTCTTCCACCAACAACCCAAATCCTTTCCTCGCCGTGGCGGGGTTAATCTTATACATGGCAGCAAACTGGTTCGTGGAGGGCACCTGTTCTTCCTCCAGAATATTCCCTTTTAGAATCTCCTCCTCCAGCCACTGTGCCACCTGTAAAAAGATGGGTGTCAGGGATGATTCATCAATCTTCATCTCTTCCTCATTTCTGCATACACGGTATGCATCTAGCTATTTACTCCTACAACCTCTCATTTATTCACTTAGTTACTTAACTAACTAACCTATGAACCAATAGTAACACGGCAAAATATCTTTGTCAATACTTTCCTGAAAATATTTATGTCACGTTCCTTTCTTATATATATAAACTTAGCGGGGTTATGTCCTGCATAACCCCGCCTTTTATAAAATATATTTTACGGAAACACTTCTATATACACATCCTGCGGAAGTTCTTTTTTCCCTTTTTGAGTACCAGACCATCTTCCCCAAGCTGGTCTGCACTATAACTTGTTCCAATATCTGTAACTTTCTCACCATCTACCGATACACCGCCCTGGGTCACGGAACGCCTTGCCTCAGATTTGGATGGAACCATACCGGATTTTACCAACAATGTAAGAATGTCAATGCTTCCGTCTGTCAGGTCATCTTCCGTCAGCGTCACACTTGGCATATTCTGTGCACTGCCGCTGCTAAAGATTGCCCTTGCGCTCTCCTGCGCCTTGTTTGCCTCTTCCTCCCCATGCACCAGTTTGGTAAGCTCGTACGCCAGAATTTCCTTTGCCCGGTTCAACTGGGCGCCTTCCCAGCTATCCATCTTATCAATCTCCTCCAGTGGCAGGAAGGTAAGCATACGGATACATTTCAGTACATCCTGGTCCGCCACATTGCGCCAGTACTGGTAAAACTCATAGGGGGAAGTTTTCTCCGGATCAAGCCACACAGCACCCTTGGCTGTTTTTCCCATTTTCTTTCCCTCAGAATTTAACAGAAGGGTAATGGTCATGGCGTGGGCATCTTTGCCCAGTTTCCTGCGAATCAGCTCCGTACCGCCTAACATATTGCTCCACTGATCGTCGCCGCCAAACTGCATATTGCAGCCGTACTCCTGAAACAGTTTGTAGAAGTCATAACTCTGCATAATCATGTAGTTAAACTCCAGGAAACTCAATCCCTTTTCCATTCGCTGTTTGTAGCACTCTGCCGCCAGCATGCGGTTGACACTGAAATGGGCTCCC
This sequence comes from uncultured Lachnospiraceae bacterium, assembly GCA_964606215.1. GTDB lineage: Bacteria > Bacillota > Clostridia > Lachnospirales > Lachnospiraceae > CAZSGT01. Next base: position 941 of record CAZSGT010000292.1, on the reverse strand, counting down.
ACCGCCCGAACCACATCAATATAATTCAAATTCATCAGCCAGTCTGCATTGTTTACCAGAATGGCTTTTCCATCGGAAAAATCAATAAACCGGCTCATCTGCTTCCGGAAACATTCCACATTGTGCTGAATGGTCTCCGGCGTCATCATCTGACGAAGGTCCGTCCGCCCGGACGGGTCTCCAATCATTGCCGTTCCGCCACCTACCAGGGCAATGGGTTTGTTTCCTGCCATCTGCAAACGTTTCATCAGGCAAAGCGCCATGAAATGTCCTACGTGGAGACTGTCCGCCGTGGGGTCAAATCCAATATAAAACGTAGCCTTTCCATTATTTACCATTTCCCGAATTTCTTCCTCGTTTGTTACCTGGGCAATCAGCCCTCTGGCAACCAGTTCTTCATAAACCTGCATAATAAACCTCATTTCTGCATACACCTGTATGCGTGTTGCTATAAAACTATCTCTAACTGCTTCTATTGCATAAAAAAATCCCGCCCTGTACAAAAGGACGAGAGTGATTTCTCTCATGGTACCACCTTTATTCACTGACCGCTCACACGGACAGCCTCAGGGAGTACAAGACCTGCATCCAATACTCCTGCACGATAACGGACGCCCCCGTCGCAGCCTACTCTCCTGCCAATCCTCCGGCATAGAATTTCAGTGCGATGCTCCGGGATGTATTCACAACTTCGGTACGTGCGCCTCTCACCAGCCGGCTGCTCTCTGTACGCCGTGGATTCCTCTGACATCTGACTATCATAGAAATCGTTGCTACTCGTTCCCTTCCCAGCATTTGTCTCATTGTATAATATGCATCCGGAATTGTCAAGCCTGCCGACTATGCCTTTTCTACCCCGCGCTCCCATATGCCTTCGCCTAAATTGCACATACGGTTCACCATCCTTAGAATGTTCACACAGGCTGCAATTCCTTTTTTAA
>CAZSGT010000291.1:0-3483 GCA_964606215.1 uncultured Lachnospiraceae bacterium | reverse complement strand
TTGTTATTTCACTTTCGTAATAATATAATCTCCGTCGGCAGTAATTTTATATTTAAAGCTCAGGGCGGTCTCGCCGTTTTCATCCATTTCCTGCAAGGCGTCCAGGACGGAATCCTTCTTTACCTGATAGGAAATGGTTTCGCCATCGTCCAATAGGATTTCTACCGTGTGAGTATCTACAAATCCCACAAAAGTTCCGGAGGCAGAGCCGGTGGTGGGAACCATTTCTTCGGGAGGCATGGTGCTTTCCGACAGGGAAGAATCGGGTGTAGCATCCGGTTCGGATGTCGGTGTCTGCGTCTCAGATTCTTCATCGGAAGGGGTTTCCGTGGGGACAGTAGTTTCATCATCATCAGGCTCCGTGCCGTCATCAGATGGTGCGGCTGTCTCCGTTTCCTGTTCAGAGGGCGCCTTTGTAGTATCGTCTTTTTTGCCACAGGCGGTTATAGCGGCACAGACAGCGGCAATCAGGGCCAGTGTATATATACGTTTTTTCATAATATTCCTCCGTTTCATGTAAGTAAATGTTTGTCATTGTTGCCAGCAGTATGGTATCTGCCAAGGAAATTATGACATAATGCTTGGAAAAAGTAAAGAAAAAGAAAGAGAACCAGAGGAATTCTTGACTGTAATTATATAAAAGAATATAATATAATATAAGGATTTGTGCGCAAGCGTAACAAATCCTGTGTATCACAGGGCATGAATTTAGATTTTGCCGGTTCTTATCAACACAGAATGCTTCAGAAGGGGGAACAAAATGAAAAACATAAAGAAGATTATATATGTATTAGGTATGATAATTCTTTTTTCGGGGCTTTGTATGAATTATGATGTTGCTCAGATGAAGGCGAAACCAGCGTTAAACAAGAAAAAGGTCACGCTGACAGTGGGAGAGAAGACAAAGTTAAAATTAAAGAACTGTAAAAAGAAAGTAAAATGGAAGAGTTCCAGTAAAAAGGTGGCAACGGTTTCATCCAAAGGTGTCGTGAAGGCGAAAAAAGCGGGAAAAACCAAAATAACAGCCAAAGCAGGAAAAAAGAAATATGTGTGCCGTGTAACCGTGAAGAAAAACACCTATGCAGAAAAAGTGCTGAAACTGGTAAATGAAGAAAGAAAAAAAGAGGGATTAGATGCATTGAAACTGGATACGTCATTGTGCAGTGCTGCAGCAATCCGTGCAAAGGACATTACCACTGTTTTTGACCATACACGTCCAAATGGAAAGACCTGCTTTTCGGTTCTGGATGAGAAAAAAATTTCTTACCATACAGCTGGCGAAAATATTGCCGCAGGGCAGACGACCCCGGAAGAGGTGGTGAAGGCATGGATGAATTCTTCGGGACACAGGAAAAATATTTTGTCAAAGAATTACCATAAACTGGGAGTTGGATATGTGAAGACAGGTGACGAATATAAGCATTACTGGGTGCAGATTTTTACAGATTGATAGAAAAACAGTGCACAAAGGTTTTACATTCCGACATAAATACTGTGTGAATGCATACCAAAGCAGCACATATATAGGTGTATAGAGAAAAGAGGGAATATATGAGAAAAAAAATAAATGTTTTAAAAGGAGTATTTTTATTTATCAGTCTGTGCGTAACCGTTCTGTTATTAGAATCTGCAGAGGTTGCGGCGAAGAGTCAGACGATTTCCGTAGATGACGGAGACAGCCAAACAATCTCTGTCTATGTGGGAGATACGGGAACCATTGTTCCGGTGCAGCCGACAGTACCAGTGCCCGCAACACCAGTACCGACAACGGAGCCTGAAACCGATATGGATGAGGTGGACAATCCGAAAGACGAAACACCGGATGATAGTCTGACGGGTGAGGAAAATCAGAATATACGGTTTTTCTATACAGTGGATACAGATAATCCAGCCGCACCGTCCCTGACAGTGAATCCGGACGGAAGCTATGTTGCGAATGCGCCCGGTTATGCGGAGGTGGAGATTATAGGATATGATGATTTCGGTTCTTCCGTCTTTTTTGCCACCGTATATTTTTACATCAATATAGATATGACCAATGTAACACTGGCGAAGACGTCGTTAAAGGGATATCTTATTCCACAGTATTATTATGGGAAGAATGTTGTGTATTCGCCGGCAGAGCTTGATATAAAGGTAAACAGTAAACTGGTTTTAAGCGACGATATGTACGGCGTCAACGTGAGCTGCAAATCCTCCAACAAGAAGGTTTCAGTGTACGCAAGTCTGGATAAAAATATACTACATTTGGAATTGAACGCAAAAAAGAAAGTGAAAACGGTTTTGACGGTTCAGATTGCCGGCAAGACGTTTTCCGTTTCCGTCTCCCTGAATCCGGTTGGAATCTCAAATAATTCATATCTGCTGGTTAAGGGACGTTCTAAGAAACTGAAAATTACAGGATATTCCGGCAAAATTACATGGTCATCCAGCAATAAAAAAATTGCTTCCGTTTCCTCTAAAGGAAAAGTGAAAGGGAAAAAGATTGGAAATGTTGTGATTACTGCCAAAATCGGAGATAAAAGGATTGGATGTGCGGTGTCGGTGACGACTAAAAAGTTGAAAAAGGTATGCGAGAGGGCAACGTACATCGGAACCCACTGGAAGTATAGCCAGCCCAAGCGTACCCAGACAGGTTATTACGATTGTAGTTCGTTAGTATGGAAGGCGTACAAAGAGAATACTGGAATTGTATTTGGAGATGCCAGTTACCCGGGTACGACCTGGACGGAATCGGCATGGTGCAGAGACCATAATCGGATGATAAAGGGCGGGTATTCCTATAAAAAGGTCACAAAAATGAAGCTGAATCCGGGAGACCTGGTGTTTAAATCTACGGATATGAAAAAGAAGTACAGCACTACCTATCATGTAGAGATGTTTACCGGTTATGTGTGCCAGGGATATACGCCAAATGGAAAGCCTATTGTCCAGTCCCTCTGGGCAGCAAGAAGTGCCGGCTATGGTGCGGAGGAAGGCTCTTTATTGGCAAGACCGATGAAATAGAAAACGAATCATAAGAATCGTATTCCAGGCAGAGAGTTATAAAATATCTCTCCTTGCAGAAGAAAAAGGCCTGGAATGCGGTTCTATTATATTTATGGGGAAGACAAAGCATGGTTCTTTTGTGTTTTACCGGAAGAAAGCATATCCAGAAATTGACTTTGTATTGGCAAATGGTATAATAAATAATGGATAGAAATGTATTCGTATTAACAAAGGAGGCATGGGATATGGCGAAAAAGAAAAAAAACCAAGATTTGGAGGAAAAATACAGGTATGCGCTGGAAGGGAAGGAGATTCCCCCTTTGGTGTTAGACCCCAAGTGGCATGAGTTATTTCAGGAATATAATAAATCATCGAATATAAAAGGTCTGGAAAAAAAGCTGAATACGCTGTTAAAAAAGCAGGGTAATGCCAATACGGATTTGGTGGAGCTCACTAAGACAAAGAGAGAGCTGATGAAACAGATTGTCGTCAATA
>CAZSGT010000290.1:0-3486 GCA_964606215.1 uncultured Lachnospiraceae bacterium | reverse complement strand
GCCATGGCGGTGGTAGAAGGAATCCGGCAGCAGACCGGGGTTCCGGCAGCCATTAAATGGCCCAACGATATTGTTGTGGACGGAAAAAAATTATGTGGAATTTTGACGGAGATGAGTTCTGAGACAGACTATGTGCACTATGCAGTGGTGGGTATCGGTATTAACACCAATCGGCAAAGTTTTCCGCCAGAGATTGCACAGGTGGCAGTGTCCCTGGCGCAGATACAGGGAGAATGCATCAGGAGGAGTCCCTTGATTGCGGCAGTCATGAATGCCTTTGAAAGACGCTATACACAGTTTTTGCAGAGTCGCAGCCTGGCACCCATGAGGGAAGAATATACTGCCCTGTTGGTAAATTTCAATCAAAAAGTTGCCGTGTACCGGGGGGTTCCGGGCAGCCTGCAGGAGAATGCAGAGGTGGCGTTTACCGGGATTGCAAGAGGAATTGACGAGAGCGGCGGGCTTTTGGTGGAGACGGAAGAAGGAATGCAGACCGTGATTTCCGGTGAGGTATCTGTCCGGGGAATTTATGGTTATGTATAAGAGTCTCTGCAAGTACAACAGAAATGAGGGAATATATGGTTTTGTGTGCGGCAAGCGCCTATGAACAGAAGTTTTATATTAATCCGGAGTTTGATGCACTTCCGGAACAGATTCAGGAAGAGCTGAAAATTATGTGTGTGCTGTATACTGCGGAGGTTGGCGGAATTCTGACTTTAGAGTATGCAGAGGACGGGGAACTTCTTTTGCAGGTTCATGCAGAGGAGGGGGATTTGCTGTTTGATGAGATAGGAAGCGCACTGAAAATAAAACAGATTCAAAGGGAAAAGCAGGAGCTTTTGGAGGCATTGGAGCTGTATTATAAAGTATTTTTTTTAAAGCAGGAGCTGGAAACAGAATTACCGGATTAAACGGAGGAAATGTATATGTTGTTAGCGATTGATATCGGAAATACAAATATTACAATGGGGATTTTTGATGGTGCTGATATAGTTGCAAAATTTCGCATCACCACCAAGATTTCAAGAACTTCGGATGAGTTTGGAAGCCAGATCAGCGATTTGATTCGCTGCAAAGGTTTTTCTGTGGAGGACATTACAGAAGTGATTATCGCATCGGTGGTGCCAAAGATTATGTATTCCTTTAGCAATGGTATATACAAATATCTGCACAAGGATGCGTTGATTGTGGGTGTGGGTACAAAAACCGGGATTCGCATTGAGACGACCAATCCCAAAGAGATTGGGCCCGACCGGATTGTGGATGCCGTTGGCGCCTATGAGCTGTATGGTGGTCCGGTGCTGGTGGTGGACTTTGGTACGGCGACCACCTATGATTTAGTCAGTGGTGACGGGTGTTTCATCGGTGGGATTATCAGCCCCGGTATTCGCATATCAGCAAATGCCCTGACCAATGATACTGCAAATCTTCCGGAGATTGAGATTAAGAAACCGGAGAATATCCTAGGAAAGGACACGGTTACCAGTATGCAGGCGGGACTGATGTATGGTACCATTGGACAGACGGAGTACATAGTGCGGAAAATGATTGAAGAGTCTGGACTTGCAGACGTAAAGGTGGTGGCTACCGGTGGATTGGGGAAGAGCATTGCCAGAGAGACCGAGGCCATTCAGATTTACGATGAGGATTTGACATTAAAAGGCCTGCAGTGTATTTTTGCAAAACAAAAAAGTCCGGTTGAAAAAGGATGATAGAACAGAAAAATATGCTGTTCAGAAATCATCACACTTCAACCCGGAAAATATGGAGTGAAGATGAGGATGAATGGGCTGAAAATAGGTAATGTAGAATGTGGAAGCGGATTGCTTCTGGGTCCCATGGCAGGTGTAACAGACCTGCCATTTCGTGTGTTATGTAGGGAACAGGGTGCGGATTTGGTATATACGGAGATGATTAGCGCCAAGGGGATTCTCTACAAAAACAAAAATACGGAGGCGCTCTGGGCAATTGCAGAGGAAGAGCGGCCGGCGGCACTGCAGTTGTTTGGGTCAGACCCGGAGATTATGGGTCAGATAGCGGCAGAAATTTCCCACCGGAATTTTGACATTCTGGATATCAATATGGGGTGTCCGGTGCCAAAGGTGGTAGGCAATGGAGAGGGCAGCGCCATGATGCGCACTCCGGATTTGGCAGAACAGGTCATACGCGCCGTGAAAGCAAACACAGATAAGCCGGTGACGGTGAAATTCCGCAAGGGATTTGCCAAAGAAGAAGATACTGCCGTGGAGTTTGCCAGGATGGCAGAGAGCGCCGGGGTAGACGCCGTGGCGGTACATGGAAGAACCAGAGAGCAGTATTATAGTGGAAAAGCAGACTGGGACGTGATACGCAGGGTGAAGGAGGCGGTGAAGATTCCGGTGATTGCCAGTGGAGATATCTTTACGCCCCAGGATGCCAGGGCGTGTCTGGAACAGACCCACTGTGACGGCCTGATGTTAGCCAGAGGGGTAAGGGGCAATCCATGGCTGTTTTCCAGAATCAAAGCGTATCTGGAACAGGGAGAAATTCTTCCCGGACCGGACAGAGAAGAGTTGGTGGAGACGATTTTGCGTCATGCCAGAATGTTGATAGATTTTAAGGGAGAGTATACGGGAATCCGGGAGATGCGAAAACATGTGGCATGGTACACTACTGGATTTCCCCATGCGGCGGCAGTGCGCAGCAGGGTAAATGAGGTGGCTTCGATGGAAGAATTAGAGAAGTTGTTGGCAGAATGCTTTACATCAGAGCGGAATTAGTGTAGAATAAAACATGATTTTTCAGATTCGGAATGGAGGAGAAACATGAACGACAGATTAAAAGTAGGTATCTTAGGTGGAACCGGTATGGTAGGACAGAGATTTATTTCTTTATTGGAGAACCATCCATGGTTTGAGGTTGTGACGATTGCAGCCAGTCCAAGAAGCGCAGGAAAGACATATGAAGATGCAGTAGGCGGACGCTGGAAGATGGATACACCGATGCCGGAGGCGGTAAAAAAGATTGTTGTTCAGGATGTCAGCGATGTGAAGGCAGTCAGTGACAGCGTGGATTTTGTGTTTAGCGCTGTAGATATGACAAAGGATGAGATTAAAGCCATTGAGGAAGCATACGCAAAGACAGAGACTCCGGTTGTGTCTAACAACAGTGCCCATAGATGGACGCCGGATGTACCTATGGTGGTGCCGGAAATTAACCCAGAGCACCTGGAGGTCATTGAGGCACAGAAGAAACGTCTGGGTACCACCAGAGGGTTTATTGTTGTAAAACCGAATTGTTCTATCCAGAGTTATACACCGGCGTTGACCGCATTAAAGGAGTATGGTCCGAAGGTTGTAGTAGCTACCACCTATCAGGCGATTTCCGGTGCGGGCAAGACGTTCCGTGAATGGCCGGAGATGGAGGGAAATATTATTCCTTACATCGGCGGAGAAGAGGAAAAAAGCGAACAGGAACCGCTCCGTATCTGGGGCAAGGTAGAGAACG
>CAZSGT010000289.1:0-3499 GCA_964606215.1 uncultured Lachnospiraceae bacterium | reverse complement strand
GCTACAACTTTCAGTATATCACAGAATCTATGCAAAGACAATTCAAATCTGTATCTCTGTTCCATGGGCAAATACCTTTTTATGACTCTATGGCTCTCAGATATTTTTTTGCGTACTTTTTGTACCTTTCCATATACTGGGTATTATCCTTCGTGTACACTGTATCCAGATATCCGTGCACCTCAAATCCATCTGCATCTCCCTGCAGCAGGCATACCCCGATATTGGAACAATGTGCGGAAACTCTTTCCAGACTGGTGTTGATATCAGAAAGAATAAATCCAGTATCAATCGTACACTTTCCCTTCCGCAGCCGTTTCACATGGTGTTTTTTAATGAGGCTGTGCATCTCGCCAATGATTTCCTCCAAAGGCTCTACCTGGCCAGCCAGCTCCAAATCCCCTTCCGCAAATGCAATCACGGCAGTTTCCACAATTTCTTTTACTGCCGCAGTCAGAGTCTCCATTTCCTTTTGTGCCTTTTTTGAAAACTCCATATGTTTTTCCTTCATCTGTCTTGCCGCTTCCATAATATTCATGCTGTGGTCAGAAATTCGCTCCAAATCCCCGATACAGTGCAGCAGCATGGTCAGTTCGCTGCTGTCTTTTTCCGACAGGTTCCGGCTGTTGACTTTAATGAGATAAGTTCCGATTTCATCCTCATAACGGTCCACCACCGCCTCCAGTTTTTCTACCTTTTTGGCTTTTTTGCCGTTCCACTCCCGAATCAACCCGATTGCCGTAAACAATCCTGCCCGTGTACACTCTGCCATGCGGACGGCAGCACGCCGGCATTGTTCCATGGCAAGCGCCGGACGCTCAAGAAAACGCACATCCAGCACCTGGAACGCCTCTTCCCTGCTTTCTTCCATTTCCTCTGTCGCATCTTCCCGGATGGTAATACAGGCAAGCTTCACCAGCCAGTTTCCAAAGGGCAGCAAACACAGTGTGGCCAACACGTTAAACACGCTGTGAATCACAGCGATTCCCGCTGATGTGGCAGCCTCTTCCAATACATGTAAATGAACAAAACGGTTTACAGAATAAAATATAACCATAAAGAGGATTGTACCCAGCAAATTAAAATAAAAATGAATGAATGCTGCCCGCTTGGCATTTTTGCTGGCCCCGATTGCCGATATCGTCGCCGTCACGCAAGTACCGATATTTTGTCCCATAATAATCGGCAGAGCACTGCCATATGTTACGGCGCCCGTTGCACAAAGTGCCTGCAGGATACCCACAGATGCAGAGGAGCTTTGAATAACAGCCGTCAGCAAAGCCCCCACTACCATACCAAATACCGGATGGGAAAATTTCAGAAACAAACCGGTAAATTCCGGCACGTCCGCCAGGGGTTTCACCGCACCGCTCATGGTTTCCATGCCAAACATAAGCACGGCAAATCCTGCAAGAATGTTTCCTATATCCTGCTTCTTTTCATTTTTTGAAAACGTCAGAAAAAACACACCGATGATGGCAAGTACCGGGGAAAAAGAGGAGGGTTTTAACAGTGTCAGAAAAAAATTGTCACTCTCAATTCCCGTGAGGCTGAGAATCCACGAAGTAATCGTCGTCCCCACGTTGGCACCCATAATGATTCCCACCACCTGCTCCAGCTTCATGATGCCGGAATTGACAAAACCCACCACCATTACTGTTGTGGCAGAAGAGGATTGTATGACCGCTGTCACTACCATGCCCAACAATACGGCACGAATGGAACTGGATGTAAGATTTTCCAGTATACTCTCCAGTTTTCCACCGGATATTCTGGTCAAACCTTCCCCCATTACATGCATACCGTATAAAAAAAATGCCAGCCCGCCAATCATGGTGAGCACGCTAAAAAAATCCATCTTTAGCCTCCATTTTCTAAAACACAAAACTCTATATTTACCCATATTAGTGCTCTAATGCTTATATTACCCATTCTGCAATATTTTTTTCACAAATATTGCTCTGAAAATGTTGTTTTTAGTGCGAAAACCTTGTTCCGTCGCGGCTTTCATGCTATAATCAACTTGTTTGTGCACTGCAAAACCATGAGATAGTTTGACGCAGGGCTGCACATACGCAAAAACCAAAACGCATACATGTATATGCAGAAATGAGGAATATTATGGGAAATTATTTTAATCCGGAAATTGAAACCATGCCTGTAGAGGACATTAAGAAACTCCAGAGCAAACGCTTGGCAGAACAAGTGCAGCACGTGTACAAAAATGTTGAGTTTTACCGCAACAAAATGGACGAAGCCGGTGTAAAACCGGAAGATATACAAGGCATTGAGGACTTACATAAGCTTCCATTTATCAACAAAGACGACCTGCGGGACCAGTACCCATATGGATTGTTGGGCGTTCCCCTTTCCGACTGTGTCCGTATCCAGTCCACCAGCGGAACCACTGGAAGACGGGTGGTTGCATTTTATACCCAGGAGGATATTGACCTCTGGGATACCTGCTGTGCCCGGGCAATTGTAGCCGCAGGCGGTGACAAAAATGATGTTGTGCACGTTTGTTACGGATATGGACTTTTCACCGGAGGTCCCGGTTTAAATGGAGGTTCCCATATGGTAGGCTCCTTAACTCTGCCAATGTCTTCCGGAAACACGGACAGACAGCTGCAGTTTATGACAGACTTAGGCTCCACAATTTTATGCTGTACACCTTCTTACGCAGCATATCTTGGGGAAGCCATTGCAGAAAAAGGAATCAAAGACCAGATTAAATTAAAGGCAGGTATTTTCGGCGCAGAGGCATGGACCGAGGAAATGCGTCACAATATTGAGGACTCCCTGGGAATCAAGGCGTATGATATTTACGGTCTGACAGAAATTTCCGGACCGGGTGTATCTTTTGAATGTGAAGAACAGCGGGGTATGCATATTAATGAAGACCACTTTATTCCGGAGATTATAAATCCCAACACCGGAGAGGTATTGCCGGAAGGCGAAAAGGGCGAACTGGTATTTACCTGTATTACCAAGAAAGCCTTTCCACTGCTTCGCTACCGCACAAGAGACATCTGTGTACTTTCCAGAAAAAAATGCTCCTGCGGACGTACCCACATCCGGATGAGCAAGCCACTGGGAAGAAGCGATGACATGATGGTTGTCAAGGGTGTAAATGTATTTCCGTCACAGATAGAAACCGTACTTTTAAATAATGGCTATGAGGCAAATTACCAGCTGATAGTTGACCGCGTGGGCAACAGCGATACCATTGCCTGTGATGTAGAATGGAATGAAACCAACACCCCCGCAGATGATGCAGACAAGGCAGCGAAGGAAAAGAAACTGGTCTCTGCATTAAAATCTATGCTGGGCATTGTGGTAGAGGTTCATCTGGTAGAGCCAAAGACGGTTCCGAGAAGCGAGGGAAAGGCGGTCCGTGTTATCGACGAACGCCATCTGTTTGAGGAGAGCACCTTAAAGTAAAAATAAACCAACAGATTATAATATGAAACCGGAACACAGATAATATCTGTATTCCGGT
>CAZSGT010000288.1:0-3502 GCA_964606215.1 uncultured Lachnospiraceae bacterium | reverse complement strand
AAACCCTTCACAGGACAGATAATGGGACATTCTGCCCGCCAGGGGATTCTTCTCCTCAAATTCCTGCTCAAAGCTTTCATCTACCTGCTCATAACACTTTCCCTCTTCCAGCCGTTGCAAAATATAGACATCCTGCTTTTTGGTTCCTCTGCCCCAGAGGGCATACATAATATAGCCGGATATGGGAAGCACCAGAACAATAGAAAGCCATGCCATACGGTACGTGGGACTATGGTTACTATTTACCAGATTTAAAATTGCAAAGACCGACAACACTTCTAACAATACATAAAAATACACAGTTAAATTTCCCAGCAAAAAGGGCAGGATGACAATAATCGCAATCTGAAAGAGCACCAGGCCTGCTGCCAGACACACCCGGAAAAAACCGCTCAGACTGCCTTTTATCCTTCCTGTCATCTTTGTCCGGAGTTCTCCGGTTATAATTTTATCTGCCTCTTCTATAAAACGTTTTTTGTCCATTGAAATCCTCACTTTGTCTTCCCACAAATCACTCCCTGCCCCGGTTAGTCTGTCTCTATCCAAAGCATTTTCCCTGTTTCGTTTCCAAATTTGTCTGTTTGTGGTATACTTTTGGTTGATTCGGGCTGGGAAAATATCCTTTACCGCATCCCTTATCCCCATCATTTTTGTATCACATAATGACAGATTTTGCAACCGATTTTCAAAAATCACAAGGAGACGCCTATGCAGATTATACAGGAAACCATTTCTCTTAATAATATAGACATGTATCCCTTTCATCATCCCAAATCCGTTTGTTTTTTTGATATTGAGACTACCGGGCTGTCTGCGGAGGTCTCCTCCCTGTACCTGATTGGTGCATTGACCTTACAGGACGGATGTGCTCATCTGATTCAGTGGTTTGCCGATGACTACGAAAGTGAACGCCCTGTTTTGGAAGCCTTTTTTGAATTTATAAAATCCCGCACTCTGCTGGTACATTTTAACGGAAACGGCTTTGACATCCCGTATCTGCGCAAAAAAGCTGCCCGCTATAACATAGACTTCCCTTTAGATTCCATGGAAAGCATGGATATCTACAAAAGCTTCCGCCCCTGTAAGGGGTTATTTTCCCTGGGAAGCATCCGGCAAAAAGCGTTGGAGGAACGCCTGGGCATTCACCGCAGGGATATCTATGACGGCGGACAACTCATCAAGCTGTATTCAGATTTTATGCAGAAAAAAATTGTCAACGGCTTTCCCGACGAAGATTTGCAGGGCATCCTGCTGCTGCACAACCGGGACGACATCGTATGTATGCTGTCCTTGTCCGTTCTGTGCATGTATCCGGATATCTTTACCGGAAATATTGACACGGCTTCACTTACCCTGGAACAAAGCGATACGCACATCCGTTTTCTCCTTCCCCTGGGGGTAAAACTCCCCATGCCGCTGACCCTGCGCCACCCCCTTGTGACCCTGTCCCTGGAAGCCTCCACACTTACTCTCACCCTATGCTGTTATCAGGGAGAGCTGAAACATTTTTTCTCCAATGTGAAGGACTATTACTATCTTCCCGAAGAGGATAACGCCATTCACAAAAGCCTTGCCGCCTATGTAGATAAGGGATTTAGGGAAAAAGCAAAGGCGTCCAACTGCTATACCAGACGCAGGGACACCTTCTTGCCGTTTTGCCCGGATGAAGCCCTTGATACCTTCCGGGAAACTGTAAAATCAAAACCTGTATTCTTCTTAAAAAGCGATGCGAAGCTTGACAGCCCACAGTGGTGCTCCATGTATTTCAAGCATCTGTTGCAGACTGCTTTTAACAAAACTATCTCTTTATAATTTCATGTCTCTTGGGACCATTGGATACCATCTTGATTGGCACGCCCAGTTCCTTTTCGATGAATTCAATATACTTGCGGCAGTTCTCCGGAAGCTTTTCGTAGCTGGTAATTCCCCGAATATCCTCTTCCCATCCCGGAAGCACCTCATAGACAGGCTTTGCCTTTGCAAGCTTGGCAGTTACCGGGAACTCCCTGGTAACCTCTCCGTCAATCTCATAACCGACGCACACCGGAATCTCCTTCAGATAGCCCAGCACATCCAGCACCGTAAGCACCACTTCTGTTGCGCCCTGCACCCGGCATCCGTACCGGCTCGCCACGGCGTCAAACCATCCCATACGTCTCGGCCGCCCGGTGGTAGCTCCGAACTCACCTCCGTCACCGCCTCTGCGGCGAAGCTCGTCTGCCTCATCTCCAAAGATTTCGCTGACAAATTCACCAGCTCCCACTGCGCTGGAATATGCTTTCACCACCGTGACGATACGGGTAATCTCATAAGGTGGAATCCCTGCGCCAATGGCACCGTAAGCCGCCAATGTAGAAGAGGAAGTTACCATGGGATATATACCAAAGTCCGGGTCTTTCAGGGAACCAAGCTGTCCCTCCAGAAGAATATTTTTGCCGTTTTTAATAGCATCCTGCAAAAAGGTTCCAACATCACACACGTATGGCGCAACCATATCCCGGTACGATTGCAGTGTGGTGAAAAGCTCCTCCTGATTCAGCTCCGGTTTGTGATATAAATGTTTCAGTATAACATTCTTCTGCTCGCAGACACGGGCAATCTTTTCTTTCAGAAGTTCGTCGTCAAACAACTCGGACACCTGGAAACCAATCTTGGCATATTTATCCGAATAGAACGGAGCAATGCCGGACTTGGTTGAACCAAAGGACTTACCCCCCAGACGTTCTTCCTCATACTGGTCAAATAATATGTGATATGGCATCACAATCTGTGCACGGTCAGAAACTAAAACTTTTGGCTTGGGAACACCTTTTTCCACAATATCGTTAATCTCATTGAACAGATAGGGAATATTCAGCGCCACACCATTTCCGATAATGCTGGTGGTATGATTGTAAAACACACCGGACGGAAGAAGATGCAGTGCAAACTTACCGTAGTCATTGATAATTGTGTGACCGGCATTGCTTCCTCCCTGGAATCGCACGATGATGTCCGACTCTTCTCCAAGCATATCTGTGATTTTGCCCTTACCCTCGTCGCCCCAATTGGCTCCTACGATTGCTGATACCATATTTTTTCCTCCATTCGCGCAAACTGCACACAATGAACAGCCCTGCACATATTTTATTACAACAAACCTTACTAAAGATACCATTTACCCCTATATTTGTCAATGGCATTGTACAGGAATCTCTATCGGAATCAGACGTGAATCTCCGCCTGCAATCCAAGAACGTCTTTGTGTTCACGAAGAATGGGGTCAATCACATCCGCCACAAACTCCTCCACCTGGGATGCCGAACGTCCCACATACCGGGAAGGCTCCATAACTGCCTGCAATTCCTCCAGCGTCATGGGGAATCCATCGTCTGCCGCAATCAGCTCCAGCAAATTGTTGTCTAATCCCAGCTGTTTTACATTTTTACCTGCCTCCATGGATAAAGTACGAATCTTTTCGTGGAGCTCCTGCCGGTCCCCGCCAGCTTTTACTGCGTCCATC
>CAZSGT010000287.1:0-3537 GCA_964606215.1 uncultured Lachnospiraceae bacterium | reverse complement strand
AAAGATATGTATGGTGTATCTTCTGAGGATGCATCCAATAACTACTACCTGTATACAAAGGGTAACACTGGTTATATTGGAATCAGCCAAAAGCTGATTAACAGTAAGGGTGAACTGGATTCTGACCATACAAAGACAGATATGGAGCGTAAGCTGTTTATCAATGCGCTGATTGCCATTTACTGTAAGGCGAAGAACGTTACGATTCAGGTTCCGGATGCTGTAGAGGTATATCAGGATGACCACTATTACTCATTAGATTTTGAGGATATTGCAGAGATTGATAACTTTACAGATGATGATACGGAGATGATTGTATTCCAGGTAACAGACTCCAAGTCCGATACCTTTGATGCTACTGTAAAATATAGTGGTGATGGAGATAATGCATTTGGAGGATATGCATATCCGGTACAGGCATATAAGGATATGAATCCGACCGAGGATGGTGTGAAACCACTTACGCTGGATGAAGTCATTGCAAAATATGACCCCGTACCGCTTGAGATTTACAAGGTAGAACCAATTCTGGCAAAGGATGCCGATGATGATGGCGAGCTGGATAGAGATGCGGCGGGCAATCTGATTCACTATGATGATGGTGATCTTGCCACCGACACCAATGGAAAGCTTGCGATTCATACAACAGGCTCCCTGAAACCATATCTGGTGAAACCGAAGAAGACCACAGCAGCGGATGATGTTGTGATTCCAGGTGCTTCCAAGTCCGAGAAGTTAAGTAAGTTTACTTACGAATTTGTCAACGGTGAGTATTATGCCGTGAAGTACCGCAAGTATCTGGTAAAAGATACAAAGAAGAAGAAACTGATCATTACCGCAACCAATGCAGATGATTATCGTGCGATTGCAAATATCTCTGTCATTGCCAAGGGATTGTTCCAGTTGAAATAGGAAACAAGTTTTATGCAAAGAGCCTGCTTCGCAGGCTCTTTGTTACTGAATAGGAAACTTCTCCGAATTTCCTATTCAGTAACAACGCTCCGCGGGGATGCGCACTGGCGCGAATGGGAAAATGTCGCTTTTGCGACCGCGCTTGGCGCGAGAGTTTCGCCAGCGAAACTCTTTCTTGTGTATAGGAATGGAGGCTGGATATGGAAATTGAGCAGAAGTATAGGGTGAAAATGCTGCCGGAACATCTGGAACAGTATGAATGCCTGGAAATTGAGCAGGGATATTTGTGCAGTGACCCTACCGTACGCATACGGAAAATGAATGATGCATATATATTAACCTACAAATCAAAAATTGGCATGGAGGAAGTAGATGAGAGTGTGTACCGCATGAATCAGGAAGTGGAGATGCCGCTGCACGCTGAGGGGTATGCACATCTTCGTCAGAAAGTGGATGGGAATCTCATTGTAAAAAAAAGATATAAAATACCCTATGAAACCTATACGATAGAATTAGACATATTTGAAGGAAAGATGGAAGGGTTGATTGTGGCTGAGGTGGAATTCCCAGATGAAGAGAGTACAAAGCATTTTGTGCCGCCAGAATGGTTTGGGGAAAATGTCAGTGGAGACCACAGATATTCCAACAGTTACTTATCGAAATTGGAATGTTTTGGTCGTTTGTAAGAATATATTGCAAAAGAATGCAAAAACCCGTATAATTGAAAAGGTATTGAATATAAAGACAAAATGATATATGGAGGAATATTATGTTTAAGATTGTAAAAAAAGAGTTTCTGGCTGATAATATTTGTCTGATGGATGTAGAGGCACCCAGAGTGGCAAAGTTCTGTGAGCCGGGACAGTTTATCATCGTCAAGATGGATGAAAAGGGAGAGCGTATCCCACTTACTATATGTGACTATGACCGGACAGCGGGTACGATTACCATAGTAACACAGTCCGTTGGTGCATCGACCACAGAACTGGTAAAATATGAGGTGGGAGACAGCTTCATGGATTTTGTAGGTCCCCTTGGCTGCGCTTCCGAGTTGATTGAAGAAGACCTGGAAGAGTTAAAAAAGAAAAAGCTGTTATTTGTATGTGGTGGAGTTGGAACGGCGCCGGTGTATCCCCAGGTGAAATGGATGAAAGAGCATGGGGTGGATGTGGATGTGATTATTGGCGCCCGCAATCAGTCTCTGATTATTTTGGAAGAGGAGATGAAAAAAGTTGCTGCCAATGTATATGTGGCAACAGATGACGGTTCATATGGATTCAAGGGAAATGTAAATGATAAAATAAAAGATTTAGTTGAAAATGAGGGTAAAACTTACGATCAGGTAGTGGCAATCGGACCGATGATTATGATGAAGTTTGTCTGCCTTCTGACAAAAGAGTTAGGGATTCCCACCATTGTATCCATGAATCCGATTATGGTGGATGGAACCGGTATGTGTAGTGCATGTCGTCTCCAGGTAGGCGATGAGATTAAATTTGCATGTGTAGATGGGCCGGAGTTTGATGGGCATCTGGTAGATTTTGATCAGGCAATGCTTCGTCAGCGCATGTACAAGACCGAAGAAGGACGCGCTATGTTAAAGCTGCAAGAGGGAGAGACCCATCACGGTGGATGTGGACAGTGTAAGTAATTACAGGATAGAAAGGATGCAAAGAAAATGGAAGTAGATGTAATGAAAAGAATTCCTGTCAGAGAGCAGGAGCCTGCGGTACGGGCAAAAAACTTTGATGAAGTATGCCTTGGATATAACAAAGAAGAAGCTATGGCTGAGGCCAGCAGATGTTTGAAGTGCAAAAATCCCCAATGTGTAAAGGGGTGTCCGGTAAATATTGACATTCCAGGATTTATTGCGGAAGTAGAAAAGGGTGATGACACAGCAGCATACCATGTTATCAGTGCGTTCTCTGCACTGCCGGCTGTGTGCGGACGTGTATGCCCTCAGGAGACCCAGTGTGAGGCAAAATGTATACGCGGTATCAAGGGCGATGCAGTGTCTATCGGTAAGCTGGAGAGATACGTGGCAGATACAGCCAGGGAAAATGGAATTCAGCCGAAGGCGCCGGAGAGCAAGAATGGGAAAAAGGTTGCTGTCATTGGTTCTGGTCCTGCAGGTCTGACCTGTGCAGGGGATTTGGCGAAGATGGGATACGATGTGACAATTTTTGAGGCACTACATAAAGCTGGTGGTGTACTTTCTTACGGTATTCCGGAATTCCGTCTGCCAAAGGACAGCGTTGTACAGAGCGAAATTGAAAATGTAAAAGCACTGGGAGTGAAAATTGAGACCAATGTCATTATCGGTAAATCTACGACCATTGATGAACTTTTGGCAGAGGAAGGATTCGATGCTGTGTTTATCGGTTCTGGTGCCGGACTTCCTAAATTTATGGGAATCCCGGGTGAGAATGCCAACGGCGTATTTTCCGCTAATGAATATCTGACCCGCAGCAATCTGATGCATGCCTTTGACGATGCATATGATACACCGATTGTGGCAGGTAAAAAAGTTGCCGTTGTGGGTGGCGGTAATGTTGCCATGGATGCGGCAAGAACGGCATTGCGTCTGGGTGCGGAAGTTCATATTGTATATCGGCGCAGTGAAGA
>CAZSGT010000286.1:0-3537 GCA_964606215.1 uncultured Lachnospiraceae bacterium | reverse complement strand
ATCCGCATCCTCTTTCCTGGCTGTCTCCACAATCTCCGATGCAGGAACATCCTTGCCCAGGTCAATGACCCGGTAGCCGTAGTTCTTTAACATCAGCGCCACCAGATTTTTTCCGATATCGTGAATGTCGTGCTCCACTGTGGCAATCACAATGGTCCCCAAAGGCTCTGCATTTTCATCCTTTTCCAACAGGGGTTCCAGCATATCTATAGACGCTTTCATGGTCTCCGCACTGCTGATTAGCTGGGGCAGGAAATATTTCCCCTGTTCAAACAGACTGCCTACCCGGTTAATTGCGGGAATCAGAACTTCATTCAGCAAAAATCCGGGTGCCTCGTTCTGTTCCAGGCATTGCTTTGTCACGGTGAGGACACCCTCCCGGTTTCCTTTTAATACGCAGGTAAACAGTGGATGCTTCATCTCCTCTTTCCCATCCTCTACAGAAGTCTGCTGGCTCTTAGTCTCTGCCCCTCCGGAAGTACCAAATGCCTCGATGGGATGGTTTGTCACCCTGTCAATATAACGCAAATCGCTTTCTTCTTTGTTCATCAGAAGATCTGTGGCAAAAATCGTATGCATCAGCAGCCCTTGGGATGGATTGGCAATTGCCATGGTAAGTCCCTCCCGGATTGCCAGCGCCACAAACGCATTGTTTACAAACAACCGCTCCGGCAGTCCGAAGGAAATGTTAGACAATCCACAGGCGGTAGCCATTCCCAGTTCATTTTTACAGTAGGAAATGGTCTCCAATGTCTCCAGCGCTGCCTGCTTGTTGGCGCCAATGGTTGCCACCAGCCCATCTACTATCACGTCTTCTTCCGACATTCCAAACTTCTTTGCCTGTGCCAGAATCGTTCCGATAATATCTTTTTTCTCCTGTATATTTTCCGGCAGTCCTTTGTCGGATAAGGGCAGCAAAATAAACATAGCGCCATATTTTTTTGCAATGGGTATCAGTTTTTCAAACTTCTCTTTCTCCAGGGAAATGGAGTTAATCAACGCCCGTCCCGGATAAATCCGCAGTGCCGCCTCCACCACCGAAGGATGGGAGGAATCAATGGACAAGGGCACATTGGTGAGCATGGTTAATTCATAAACGACTTTCACCATCATCTCTTTCTCGTCAATACCGTTCATTCCCATATTGACGTCCAAAACAGCCGCTCCTTTTTCTACCTGCTCTTCTGCCATCCGGCTGACAATATCCAGTTTTCCCTGACGCAGCTCTTCCTGCAACGCCTTCTTCCCCGTGGGATTAATGCGCTCCCCAATGACCTGGAAAGGACCGTTCAAATCAATCTTTGTGTATCCCCGCTCGGTGGTAAGCACCCGGCGGCAAAGAGAACCGCTGTCCCGCCGTTTTATAAATGCCGCCTCTTCCATTCGTACTTTCTGCACTGCCTTCACCATGGAGGCAATGTGTTCCGGCGTAGTTCCACAGCATCCACCAACAATGTCAATCCCCGCTTCCACCAGGGCGCACATGGCGTCTGCAAACTCCTGTGGTCCCATGGAATAAACAGTCTCCCCGTCAATCAATTCCGGCAGTCCCGCATTTGGCTTGGCAATCAGGGGCACACTGGCAAACTCTGCCATCTGCTCCACCGCTTCCACCATCTTATCTGGTCCCACGGAACAATTCAGCCCCACGGCATCCGCTCCCATGGCCTGGAGCACAATTACTGCCGTAGCCGGGTCCGTGCCGTAAAACGTACGCATCTGGTCAGTGTAGGTCAGCGTCACCATCACCGGCAAATCACAGGTTTCCTTTACGGCAAGTACTGCCGCACGGCACTCCTGCAGACTCATCATGGTCTCAACCACAAACAATTCCACCCCGGCATCTGCCAGGCACCGGACCTGCTCCTTATAGATATCCACCAGTTCTTCAAACAGCATGGTGCCCACCGGGTACAGCTGTCTCCCGGTCATGGTTAAATCTCCCGCCACATACACCTCACCGGACCTGCCTGCTTCTGCTATGGCACGCCTGGAAATCTGCACCAGCTCCCGGTTCATCTCCTCCAGCTTCTCATCCAGGCCATACTCCGCCAGTTTTATCCGGTTTCCCGAAAAGGTGGGCGCATATAGCACATTGGTGCCTGCATGGATAAATTCCTTTTGCAGTTCCACCATGACATCCGCATTTTCTATAATCCACTGCTCCGGACAAACACCGGAGGGCAGCCCCCGTTTTTGCAGGTTGGAGCCTGTGGCGCCGTCCAACACCATTCCCTTCCTGGCAAGCTGTTCAAATTCCAAATGGTTCATTCTATTTCAATCCCTTCCAAAAATTACTATATTCATTATAGCATGATAATGTCCGGGAGACAAACCTTGCATCCCCGCCCCATTTTCGGTATACTTATGTCTTGGAACAATTACCAATCAAACGGAGGAAATCATGATTTTACAATGCAGTCATATTGATAAAGCGTTTGGAACCGACGTAATTTTATCTGAGGTTTCTTTTCATATAAACGAACAGGATAAATTGGCTGTGGTGGGCGCCAACGGCTGTGGCAAATCCACCCTGCTGAAAATCATTGTGGGAGAACTTGCACCAGACAGCGGAAACGTTATTGTATCGGGTGGCGCCACCCTGGGATACCTGGCACAGAACCAGGACATTTCTTCGGAAAATACCATTTATGAAGAAATGCTGGATGCAAAAAAAGAACTGGTGGCAATGGAACGGGAGTTAAAGGAATACGAAAAAAAGATGAATGCGGCCTCTGGAGAGGCACTGGATAAAATGATTGCCCGCTTTACGGCACTGACACAGGAATTTGAAACCCAGGGCGGCTACAGCTTTCAAAGTGAACTTTCCGGCGTCCTGCGGGGACTGGGATTTACCGAATCTGACTATAACACTTCCATCGGCACCCTTTCCGGTGGACAAAAAACCCGGGTTGCGCTGGCGAAAATGCTGCTGGCAAAACCGGATATCATCCTTTTGGACGAGCCCACCAACCATCTGGACATGGCGTCCATCGCCTGGCTGGAAAACTATTTATCCCTGTACAAGGGCGCTGTTATTATCGTTGCCCACGACAGATATTTTCTGGATAAAATTGTGTCCAAGGTGGTGGAGATTGAATACGGAAAAGCCACCCTGTTTACGGGAAATTACAGTGAGTATGCCGTAAAGAAACAGGCATTGTTAGAAAGCCGGCAAAAGGAATACGAAAACCAGCAGCAGGAAATTAAACACCAGCAGGAAGTCATTGCAAAGCTCCGTTCCTTCAACCGGGAGAAATCCATCAAGCGGGCAGAAAGCCGGGAAAAAATGTTAAACAAAATGGAGATATTGGAAAAGCCTATCACCATGACCGACACCATGCACATCCGTTTCGAGCCGGGCATTGTCAGCGGAAACGACGTTCTGACCGTGGAGAAACTGGCAAAATCATTCGGGGACAAACATTTATTTTCCAAACTTTCCTTTGAGATAAAACGGGGAGAGCGGGTGGCGGTTCTCGGCAATAACGGAACCGGAAAAACCACCATCCTGAAAATTTTAAATGAACTGCTGCC
>CAZSGT010000285.1:0-3538 GCA_964606215.1 uncultured Lachnospiraceae bacterium | reverse complement strand
CTGGAAAGCTTTCCGATAATACTGAACAAATAGGAGTCCACATCCTTCTGCATAGCAAGGGCTTCCTGAATATCATAATCTACATACTTTCCGTTCTTATATCCCACTACGCGGTTTGTAGCACCTGCACAGAGAAGCTGCACTGCCTTGGCACCCATAGCCGATGCATATACACGGTCCTTACAGGTGGGATTGCCGCCACGCTGGATGTGACCAAGAATCGTTGCTCTGGTCTCCACGCCGGTTGCCTCCTCAATTCTCTTTGCCATGGCTGCAGAATCTCCAACGCCCTCTGCATTGATTACAATATGGTGTCTCTTTCCAACCTTACGTTTCTGTAAAATCTTATCAATAATTTTCTGCTCATTGCCATCGTACTTCTCTGCCATAAGGATATACTCTGCCCCGCTGGCAATGCCTGTCCACAGTGCAATATGACCAGCAGTTCTTCCCATGACCTCCAAAATGCTGCATCGCTCATGAGATGCGGACGTATCATTCAGCTTATCACATGCTTCCATCGCCGTATTGACAGCTGTGTCAAATCCGATAGTATACTCTGTACATGCAATATCCAAATCAATGGTACCTGGAAGAGCAATGGTGTTGATTCCCTGTTCAGCAAGCTTGCTGGCTCCCATAAAAGAACCGTCTCCGCCGATAACGACCAAACCATCAATGCCATGCTTTCTGCAAATCTCAGCGCCCTGCTTCTGATACTCTAACTCCTTAAACTTCAGACAGCGTGCGGTATAGAGAATGGTACCTCCCTTGGAAATAATATCTGACACAGACATAGCATCCATATCTATAATATCATCGTTGAGAAGTCCATGATAACCATAGCGGATACCTTTCACCTGAACCCCATGCCAGACAGCAGTGCGTACTACGGCACGAATGGCTGCATTCATTCCCGGTGAATCGCCACCACTAGTTAATACTCCGATTGTTTTTACTGCATTTTCCATCTCACTTCGTCCTTTCCTATTCTGTACTCTATCCTTTGAACCATTCAGCCAAATCTTTTTCGAACAAATCTTCTATATTTTACAACATTTTGGGCTATTTTTCAATACTCTTTTCAACGATTTTAACGGAATCTGCGCCAAATTTCCCCAGCACATTCTCTGCCATCACTTTTCCCGCATCCACACTGCGGTTTTTCGGAAAACGTTTCACCTGTTTTTCCTGATTCAGATAAATGCACACGGTATCTGTTCCGTCAAAGGGCGCCAGAATTTCATTCAATTCCTTCTCTGCTGCCAGATACTCCGCCTTATCTGAAAAACGAATCCACAATTCCCTGGGCACCTTGTCAAAGGGAATTACCTCCTGGCAAATCAGCTTGGCG
The DNA here is from genome assembly GCA_964606215.1 of uncultured Lachnospiraceae bacterium. GTDB lineage: Bacteria > Bacillota > Clostridia > Lachnospirales > Lachnospiraceae > CAZSGT01. The sequence continues at coordinate 2,184 of CAZSGT010000285.1, read as the reverse complement.
TCCCTCTCCTCCTCCACTGCCACTTTACCCCGGATAAACAGCTTGACCTCATCCTGAAACAACTCCTTGTACTTCTCATAGTCTCTGGGGAACACAATTACCTCCACCGTTCCATACAAGTCCTCCATGGTGAGAAATGCCATCAGGGTATTGGTTCTGGTGGTCTTGACGGTTTTGGCTGTCAAAAGCCCGCCAATGACTTCCGTCTGCCCGTCAGAAACGCCTACATTTCCCTCCTCCTGCAAAGCAAAATCCCTGGTGGTCTTGGAAATGTTCTTCTGCCACATTCCCAGATATTCCTCAATGGGATGCCCGCTGACATAAATTCCCATCACTTCCTTCTCAAAGGCAAGAAATGTTTCTTTATCGTATTCTCCAATATCCGGCATGGGAATCTCGTTTGCCTTATCCAGATTTTCGTCTCCCAAATCAAACAGGGAAATCTGCCCGCTCATGGCATTTTTGCGCTCCTGGTTGGTCACATCCATCACCCTGGCATACACTGCCATCTGCTGCTTGCGGGTACCTGGCAGACTGTCAAATGCTCCCGCCTTAATAAAGTTTTCCACCGTACGCTTATTTACCTCCTTGGCAGACAGCCTGGACATAAAATCCTGCATACTGGTAAATCTGCCGCCAGCTTCCCTCTCCTTTACAATGGCACGAATCACTGAGCCGCCAATTCCCTTAATTGCAGACATGCCGTAACGGATGTTGCCGTCTGATACAGAGAAATCCCCATATCCGTCATTAATATCCGGCGGCAGAATCTGGATGCCAAGCTCCCTGCAGTCCACGGTATATTCCATAATTTTCGTAGTATTTCCCATAACCGAAGTCATCAGCGCCGCCATAAACTCCACTGGATAATAGCATTTTAAATACGCCGTCTGATAGGAAACCACCGCATAGGCAGCCGCATGGGATTTATTGAAGGCATATTTTGCAAAATCAATCATCTCGTCAAAGATTTTATTGGCAACATTTTCTGAAATGCCGTTTGCAATACACCCTGGCACGCCCTCTTCCTCATTGCCATAGACGAAATTTTTCCGCTCCCGCTCCATAACATCCGATTTCTTCTTGGACATGGCACGGCGCACCAAGTCACTGCGCCCAAAGCTATATCCTGCCAGTCCCCTTACAATCTGCATCACCTGCTCCTGGTATACGATACAGCCGTATGTGGGTGCCAGAATTGGCTCCAGTTCGGGACAGAGATACTGAATGCTGTCCTTGTCCTCCTTCCCCTTAATATACTGGGGAATAAAATCCATAGGGCCCGGACGGTACAGGGAAATGCCGGCAATAAGGTCCTCAATATTTCCAGGCTTTAACTCTTTCATAAAGCTCTTCATCCCGGCACTTTCCAGCTGGAATACTCCCTCGGTCTTGCCAGAAGCAATCAGCTCCAGCACCTTGGTATCCTCATAAGAAATATTCTTCATATGCTGCCCGGAAAGACCTGCCAGCCTTGCCGCATTCTGAATCACCGTCAGCGTCCGCAGTCCAAGGAAATCCATTTTTAACAGTCCCAGCTCTTCCAGCGTAGTCATGGTGTACTGGGTGGTAATATTATCCTCCGAACCTCTGGACAATGGCACATACTCATCCACCGGCGCCTTACTGATAACCACTCCTGCCGCATGGACGGAGCAATGTCTGGGCAGCCCCTCCAGACGTTTGGACATATCAATGAGTTTCTTCGCCTCTTCATCCTCCTGATACTCTGCCCGAAACTCCGGATTCATCTTCAACGCCTTGTCAATGGTGATACCTAACTCCATAGGTATCATCTTGGCAAGCTTGTCCGCAAAAGCATAGGGTAAATCCATTGCCCTTGCCACATCACGGATAACGCCCCTGGCCAGCATGGTACCAAAGGTGACAATCTGCACCACTCTGTCCTCTCCGTATTTTTCCACCACATAATCAATCACTTCCTGCCTGCGCTCGTAACAGAAATCAATATCGATATCCGGCATGGTCACGCGCTCCGGATTCAGGAACCGCTCAAACAGCAAATCAAAATGTATGGGGTCGATATCCGTAATCTCCAGACAGTAGGACACAATACTTCCCGCTGCAGAACCCCGCCCCGGTCCCACGGCTATGCCATGGTCCTTGGCATACTTTATAAAGTCCCACACAATGAGGAAATAGTCCACAAAACCCATGCTCTTG
>CAZSGT010000284.1:0-3557 GCA_964606215.1 uncultured Lachnospiraceae bacterium | reverse complement strand
ATTGGGGTGCTTTTGCACTGGCAAATCATGGATGGGATGATTCTGTGGAACGTTTTGTGAAGGCGGGCGAGGAGCAGGAATTGCAGATTTTGACGCCACAGATTGGTGAAACTATGGATTTGAACAGTGGGGAAAGCTATATGGAACGCTGGTGGAAAGACATACAATGAAAAATATACAGAATGAAACGAAATTGTTACCGTAGAAGATTGTCTTGTGTTTCTCATGGTTCTGCATCCAAAAGTCGTTGAAATTCTTCCCAGAATTTCTTTGCAGCTTTGGGAAATACCTGATATTTTTTCCAAATCAGGTTCATGCCGACGCTCAATGAGGGTTTGCAGGGAACAAAGCATAGATTGCTATTACCGGTGGTATTGATGATTTTATCCAGAGCAAAGGCATAGCCCAAACCCTCATCCACCATCAGGGAGGCATTAAACAACAGATTATAAGTTGCGATTACATTCAATTCGGAAATGCTTTTGCCAAGCCATGTAGTCAGCAAATCGCCATCACAGGTGTTGCGATTGAAAATAAGGGGTTTATCCCAAAGGTCTTTTGGGGAAATGCATGTTTTCCTTGCAAGGGGACTGTCTTTTCGCATTAAAATACCATAAACATCCTTTACTGGAAATTCCAGATATTCATATTTTGAAGTATCCACCGTGCCGAATAAAAGTCCGAAATCAATCAGTCCCTTATCAAGATTTTCCAGGACATCTGTTGTGTCGCCACTGGAGATATGATAGTGGATGTCTGGATATTCTGACTGGAGATTCTTTCCCGCTTTGGCAAGAAGCCGGACGGCATCGGTTTCTCCAGCGCCGATATACACATCTCCTGCGATGATATCATCAGAAATCGTGATTTCGTGTTCCGTTTTTTGTACCAGATCAAGGATTTCTTCCGCGCGTTTTCGCAATATCATGCCTTCTTCTGTTAAAGTTATTTTTCGGTTTCCCCGTATGATAAGCTGTTTCCCGAGTTCATCTTCCATGTCCTTTATCTGTCTTGACAGTGTAGGCTGAGAAAGATGAAGAGACTCTGCAGCCCCGGATATGCTTTGTTCTCTGGTGACAGCAAGAAAATATTGAAGAACACGTAATTCCATGATTGGCCTCCTCGCAGTATTTGTTGAGGTTTATTATATAAAAAATAAATATGCTCGTCAAGCATGGAAATGTATTTGTTATGATTATTTGTTATTGCAAGAGACTGGCGATTAAATAAGATTAAAGCAGTGGTAACATATTTCTCTGCAGCAGATGCGTAAGACGTTGAAAATGCGGCTCCTGAAAAGTTGTGGTTTTTTCCAAAATATGGTATATTATTCCAAATAATGGAAATGGAGACGTACATATGATAAGGAAATATACACAACAAAATGTGTTGGACGCATTTTTTGAGAGAATGCATCTTATCTTTGAAGAATTTGATAACATATATCTGTCATTTTCCGGTGGAAAGGATAGTGGGCTGCTGCTAAACCTGGTGCTGGATTATCAAAAAAAATTTTATCCCAAGAAAAAAATTGGTGTCTTTCATCAGGATTTTGAGGCACAATACACGGTTACCACAGAATATATTGAGAGGACCTTCCAGAGGATAGAGAAGGACGTGGAACCCTACTGGGTGTGCCTTCCCATGGCTACCCGCACAGCGCTGAGCAATTATGAGATGTTCTGGTATCCATGGGATGACACGAAAGAGGAGGCATGGGTCCGCCCTATGCCGGAACACAATTATGTAATCAATCTGGACAACAATCCCATGACCACATATAAATATAAAATGCACCAGGAAGATTTGGCAAGACAGTTCAGCAGATGGTACCACATGTCCCACAGTGGAGAAAAGACGGTGTGTCTCCTGGGCATCCGGGCGGACGAATCCTTGCAAAGATATAACGGATTCCTTAATAAAAAATATGGATATAAAAATGAATGCTGGCTCAGCAAGAAATTTAAGAATATATGGTATGCATCGCCATTATACGACTGGACTCTCAATGATGTGTGGCATGCAAACTATCTTTTTCAGTATGATTACAACCATCTATATGATTTATATCACATGGCAGGATTACATGTGTCCCAGATGAGAGTCGCTTCTCCCTTTAATGATTATTGTAAAGACAGCTTGAACCTTTACCGGGTCATTGATCCCAAAATCTGGGCGAAGCTGGTAGGCCGGGTGCAGGGCGCCAACTTTGCCGCCATATACGGTAAGACAAAGGCCATGGGTTATCGCAATATCACGCTTCCTGCGGGACATACATGGGAATCCTACACAAGATTTCTGTTGGATACGCTGCCACCGAAGCTGCGCAGCAGCTACATAAAAAAGTTTAACACGTCCATACGTTTCTGGCACAAAACCGGCGGAGGACTGGATGAGGAAACCATACGGGAACTGGAGGAGCACGGCTATAAGATTAGACGAAATGGGGTATCCAACTACACGTTAAACAAAAAATCCAGGATTATATTTACCAGCAAAATACCGGATAATACCGATGACATTAAATCCAGCAAAGATATCCCCAGTTGGAAAAGAATGTGCTACTGTATCCTGAAAAACGACCACATCTGCCGATTTATGGGATTTGGACTGACACGGCAGCAGCAAAAGCGCATCAACCTCATCAAACAGAAATATAAAAATATGGAGGAAATCAGCTATGACCTATAAAAGTCCTGTTTATGATATTATTCGGGTTCCTGTTGAGAAAATTGTTCCCAATACATACAACCCCAATTCGGTAGCCCCGCCAGAAATGAAACTTCTTTATCAGAGCATCAAGGAGGATGGTTATACCATGCCGATTGTATGCTACCATTCCGCCGAAGATGACACCTATATTATTGTAGACGGTTTTCACCGTTATCGAATCATGTTGGAGTATTCTGATATCTACGACCGGGAGCAGGGAATGCTTCCAGTTTCTGTTATTGACAAACCGTTGGATCAACGTATGGCCAGCACGGTACGCCACAACCGTGCCCGTGGAAGCCATGACGTAGATTTGATGAGCAATATTATCAAGGAGCTTCATGAAATTGGTCGTTCCGATTCATGGATTGCCAAACATCTGGGGATGGACCAGGATGAGATATTGCGGCTCAAGCAGATTACCGGATTGGCCGCATTATTTAAAGACATTGATTTTGGACAGGCATGGCGGCCGGAGGAAAACTAAAATTTGCTTTTTTCTATGAGAAATATTATAATATGTAATCAGTGAAAGCGAGAAATGATAAAAACAATTTATGAAGAATAATTGCGAAAGGAGAAAAGATGAATACTAACATAAGGAAAAGCTATAAAATAAATCAAACTGCAGTGGAAAAATCCTTCAATCATCAAATAGGATTAAAAAACAACATTGAATATGAACATTGGGCAGATGAAGCAGCCAAAGAAATATTAAAATTTTTTTATAGCCAATATCCAGGAGTCAAAATAGAAATTCCAAAAATGAGAGAAAAGTCAAAAAGAAGTTTATTAGGAAAAATAAAAAACTTAGAAATAGAAAGACTTTCTAAATTATATGCAAT
>CAZSGT010000283.1:0-3558 GCA_964606215.1 uncultured Lachnospiraceae bacterium | reverse complement strand
GCGCGAAGGCAAAGTGAAAATAATCTGCGAGCTTGCTCGCAAGATATTTGAACGCGCCCGCGAACGTGAGAAACTCGCAAAGCGTGTTTCTCATCGTTTACGTGAAGGTAAGCGAGTTTCTCATGGTTTTACGCGAAGGCAAATTAAGTTTCTCATCGTTTTACGGTGGATAATTTTCCCAATATAGGTTATAATCAAGCTGTAGAAAGGCTAAGCGAAAGAGAATGGAGGCAGAATATGTCCAGAGGTGTAAAGAGGATTCTTACAGTATCAATAGTAATGCTGCTTTTGGTGGCATTGGGCGTTGGAGCTATTTTAATAAAGAAGTATTCCCCCAGCAGGGAGCAGAAAGCATTGACGGAGTACTTTGGTGTGGAGCAGGGAAGTACAGATGTGATTGTTGTTTTGCAGGATACCATCAGCGAAACCAGAGGAAAGTATATAGATGGGAAATACTACCTGAATATCAATCAGGTGTCACAGGTGCTCAATGAGCGATTTTATTGGGACCAGTACGAGAACACATTGATTTATACCACGTCTACGGATGTGATTAAAGCGGCTGTGGGAGAGACCGGATACAGTGTGAATCAAAGCAAGACCGACACGGACTATGTGATTGTAAAGGTGGAGGGCAGCGATGCCTACGTGGCGCTGGATTTTGTGAAACAGTACTCAGGGATTAAATACGAAACCTTTGAAAATCCTTATCGTGTGGTGATACAGTATCGGTTTGGGGAGGAAGAGCAGTTTGTAAAGGTAGAGAAGGATACGAAGATTCGCGTGGAGCCGGGAATTAAGTTTGCGTGGCTGGAGGAACTGGATAAGGAAGTGGACGGGGACGCCAAATTGCGGGTGCTTGACGGCGGTGCAGACCAGGGTGTGGAGAAGAATTTTCTCAAGGTCATATCGGCGGACGGCGTGGAGGGCTACGTCCTGAAAAAGCATGTCAGCGACGTTTATAAAGAAGCCCAGACCAGTGATTTTGTAGAGGAAGCGTATCCCCATATTCAAAAAGAGGGAACGATTAACATGGTGTGGCATCAGGTGACAAGCGAGTATGCCAATGAAGAACTGTTGAATTTGTTGAGTTCCACAAAGGGAGTAACCACGATTTCGCCCACGTGGTTTACTGTCAGCAATACCAAGGGGAATATTACATCTCTTGCCAGTGAGACATATGTGCAGCGCGCGCATCTGCAGGGCGTAGAGGTCTGGGGACTGTGCGGCGATGTGGAGGATGACAGCGTGGATATGTTAAAGCTGCTGTCCCATACCAACAGCCGTGAGAAGCTGGAAAAAGAAATTCTTTCTGCGGCAATCAAATACGATTTGGACGGAATCAATATTGACTTTGAACGAATTACACAGGAATGTGGTGTACATTTTATTCAGTTTATAAGAGAGCTTGGCATCCGGTGCCGGAATAACGGGATTGTGCTTGCCATCGATAACTACCCGCCCACGGAGGGAACCAGCTATTACAACCGCAGGGAACAGGCAAAGGTGGCAGATTATGTGGTTACCATGGCCTATGATGAGCACTATAATGGCAGCGAAGAGAGTGGTTCCGTGTCCTCTATTGGATTTGTACAGGATGCAGTGAATAATACCATTGCGGAGGTTCCGGCTTCCCAGACCATTATTGCACTGCCGTTTTATACCAGATTGTGGAAAGAGGTTTCCGGGAAGAAGCCCACCAGCGAGACCTATTCCATGTCCAATGCAGAGGCGTGTCTGATTAACAATGGCGCCAAGAAGAAATGGGACGACGCTGCGGGTCAGAACTATGGAGAGTTTAAACAGGACGGTGCTACCTTTAAGATGTGGCTGGAGGATGAAGAGTCCTTAAAATTGAAGCTGGACGCGGCAAGTGAAGCCGGTGTGGCTGGGTATTCTTTCTGGAAATTGGGATTGGAGAAGTCCAATGTGTGGAATACAATTGTAAAATATGCCAATTAAATATTGTCATGGTACAAAACCCCTTGTGAATATACTTATCCAAAGGATTCATAAGGGGTTTTATTATGTTTGCGAACCGGAAACGATGGACGCCGGCATGGCTGCTGGTGGTAATTGTGTGCGTTGGCGTTTTTGCCGTTATGTTTAAGTATGGGGGAGAGGATAAAAAAGAAGAACCGGACACGAAAAAGGACAAAGATTCTGTAGTGGCTACAGAGCAGCCAGACACGGCCTGCGAGGGTATTACGGTGGTGGTGGATGCCGGACATGGAGGTATCGACCCGGGCAAGGTGGGAGTACATGATGAGAAAGAGAAGGATATCAATCTGTCCATGGCAAAAAAGCTGGAGGAAAAACTGACCGCACAGGGGTATAAAATAGTGATGACCCGGACAGAGGATAAGGGTATGTACAGTGATGGGGATTCCAATAAAAAGATGGCGGATATGAGAGCGCGAATCGCCTTGATTACCGAAACAGAGCCAAAGCTGGTGGTAAGCATTCACCAAAACAGCTTTACCCAGGCCTCTTCCAAGGGCGCGCAGGTCTTTTATTATGAAAAGTCACAGGAGGGTAAGCTTCTGGCACAGACTTTGCAGGAGACCATAAAAAGTGTAATCGGGGACGACAACAAAAGACAGGCAAAGGCAAATAAAAATTATTACATGCTGTTACATACTCCCTGTACCATGGTAATCGTTGAGTGCGGATTTTTGTCCAATCCGGAGGAAGCTGTTTTATTGTCCGATGATTCTTATCAGGATAAAATGATGGAGGCAATCTGCCAGGGAATCAATAATTATGTTAAATCGGAAGATACAAACGGGCAGTGAAAATTTGTCAATACAGCATTTGTCTGTTATAATAATTACAAATACGCAAAAAATACAGATAAGTAACATTGGGATAATGAGTAAAATTTGTGCCGCACAGGTGCGGTGCGGGGATTCGAGATAAAGAAGCTACGGAGGAGTATATAATGAATGAAAAACAGATGAAGGAGCAGCTTGAAAGCTATGGACAGGGATTACTGGTTCAGGCATATGATACATGGAATGAGAACGAAAAGGCACAGTTTCTGAATCAGATGGAAGGTATTGATTTGGGATTGCTGGATTCTATCCATCAGGGCAGTGTGGAAGAGACAAAGGGAAAATTAGAGCCTTTGGCGGGGATTTCCATCAGGCAGATTCAGGAGCAGAAACAGAAGTATGATGAGCTTGGGATGCGGGCGATTCTGGACGGCAAAGTTGGTGCGGTGCTTTTGGCGGGAGGACAGGGAACCAGATTGGGCTTTGATAAACCAAAGGGAATGTTTAATATCGGCGTAGATACGGAGCGGTATATTTTTCAGTGCCTGATTGAGAATCTTATGGATGTGACCAAACGCTGTGGGGCTTTTGTACCATTGTATATTATGACAAGTGAAAAAAATCATGAAGACACCACAGGATTTTTTGCAGAACATGATTATTTTGGATATCCCCAGGAGTATATTTCCTTTTTTAAACAGGATATGGCACCTTCGGTGGATTATGACGGCAAGCTTTTGTTGGAAGCGAAAGGAAAGCTGGTGTTATCTCCCAACGGCAACGG
>CAZSGT010000282.1:0-3564 GCA_964606215.1 uncultured Lachnospiraceae bacterium | reverse complement strand
CTCGTCGTCTATGAGCTTTTGCAGTCGTACAATATTTTCTTTCTGCCCGCTCCATGGACTATCCGTACCAAACAAAATTTTATCAGAGCCATGTCCGTCAAGAATTCGTAAAAACTGCTCTTCGGAAATACCGCTCTCAAAAACCATCGCCGTATCGAAATACACATTCTCTCCCACAAGAAACTTCTCCACCTGGTCGTATTGTCCATATCCGCCATAATGGGCCAGCACCAGTTTATCCGGGTGCAGTGTATCGATTACTCTCCGAATCCGCTCCGGACAGGCGCGGACCAAATCGGGATAACCCACGTCAATCCCTGCATGTATCAGTACAATCAGTCCAAGCTCCATGGCATAATCCATCAGACGTATATAATGTTCATCGTCAATATACATACCCTGATAATCCGGGTGCAGCTTAATGCCCTTCAATCCCATATCCCGAATGGCGCGGACCTCCTGACGGTACTGCAGGGTTTCCGGATGAATCCCGCCAAAGGACAACAGCCCCGGCGATTTTCCCTGGTATCGCTCATTGAGTTTTGCTGCAAACATATTGATGGTGGAAAACTGCTCCGGCCTGGTTACTACCGGCTGAATTACGCTCAGCGCCACGCCGCTGTCCTCCATCTCCTGCACCAGGGTGTGCTCCATACCCGTGTTGTACGCCGTCACCCCTCCGGCACGCTCCAGCTTATCTATGGTACCCGATGCAATTTTATCTGGAAAAATATGTGTGTGAAAATCTATAATTTTCCTGTCTGCCCCCAAGCTGCAAGCCTCCTTTTTGCACACTGCCGCTGTCAAGACTTTAGTCGCACATCTCATACCCGGTCAGAAACGCCTTTTGGTTTATCTCGATGGTCTTTGGCGGCACTGTATCCCGAATCACTTCCAGCCAGTCTTCCCTGGTAAAGTCCATATGTTTTGCCGCAATTCCCAAAACAATATTGTTAAACACCCGGGAATTGCCCAGCTCTATCGCCTTTGCCATGGCGTCCACCGAAAATACTGTATGTGACTTCCGCAAATCCTCCAGAATATTCTCCGGATATGTAGCGGCGCCAATGACACAGGTCATGGGTTCAATGCGGGTATCATTGGCCACAATCACGCCATCCGGCTTCAGGAAATGTGCATAGCGCATTGCCTCAAGACGCTCAAAAGCAATCAGCACATCTGCCTGGCCCTCTTCCACAATAGGTTCTGCCACAGACTCCCCGTAACGTACAAAGGTAACCACACTTCCTCCACGCTGTGCCATACCATGGACTTCAGAAAGCTTTACGTCGTATCCTGCCTTTCTGGTAATCCCGCCCAAAATGCGGCTGGTAAGAAGAGTTCCCTGTCCTCCCACACCTACAATCATTATATTCTTTGTCATAGTATTCCTCTTTTCTGCGCTGTATTATGCGTTTTGCTTTATGCGCTTTTCTATTTCTTTACCGTCTCAATCGCATCAAATTTACATAGACCCTTGCACAGACCACATCCATTACACATGGTCTCGTCAATGGCAACGGTTCCGTCTGCATTCTTTGTCAACGCCGGACATCCCGGACGCAGACAGGCGCCGCATTTTTTGCACTTATCCGGCAGCGGCCGGCAGACATCCGGAAATACATTTCCTTTTAACAGCACGCAGGGAGATTTGGTAATAATCACAGACACTGCGTCCCTTGCAGTCTCTTCCTTTACAATGCGCTCCAGCTCCTGTGTATCAAAGGCATTTATCTCAACAACATGTTCAATGCCAAGGGATTTTACCAGATGGTAAATACTGATGGCAGGAACTGTCTCGCCCTTTAAGGTCTTTCCAGTTGCCGCATGGTCCTGATGCCCGGTCATACCGGTGGTGGAGTTATCCAGAATCATCACGGTTCCTGTACCCTGGTTGTAAACCATATTCATCAGGGAATTGATACCTGTATGCATAAATGTGGAGTCTCCTATGACTGCCACCCAATTCTTAATGTAGTCCTTTCCTTTTGCCTTTTCCATGCCGTGCAGGGTAGAAATGCTGGCGCCCATACAAATCGTCGTATCAATGACATTCAACGGAGCCACTGCGCCCAGTGTATAACATCCAATATCTCCTGCTGCATGAATCCCGCACTTATTCAACACGGAAAATACACTTCTATGAGGACATCCCGGACACAGAATCGGTGGTCTTGCCGGCACATCTGCCGCTGGTTTCTGCGCCACCTGCTGCTTCAAAATCTTCTCACGAATCATATTGGCAGAATACTCGCCCTGCCGGGTAAACAACTCCTTGCCAGTACATGCAATACCCCAGGATTTTACTTTTTCCTCAATGACCGGCTCCAACTCCTCGAATATATATAATGTATCTACCTTCGATGCAAACTCACGAATCAGTTTCTCTGGCAGGGGATGCACCAGACCCAGCTTGAGTACGGATGCCTCCGGGCACGCTTCCTTTACATACTGATAAGGGATTCCGCTGGTAATAAATCCGATGGAAGTGTCCTTATACTCTGCCTTATTTATTTCCATGGAGGAGGCATCTTCCGCCATCTGTTTCAGACGGTTCTCCACAAATACATGACGTCCCTTTGCACCGGCGGGCATCATGACATATTTGCCCACATTGCGCTCATAGACCTTATCTTCCACTTCTTTCCGCTCCTCAAGGGTAACGATTCCCTGGGAATGCGCCAGACGTGTGGTAGTACGGACAATCATTGGTGTATCATATTTCTCGCTGTAATCAAAGGCAAGCTTTATAAAATCTTTGGCTTCCTGGCTATCGGAAGGCTCCAGCACCGGAATCTGTGCCGCCTTTGCCACACAGCGGGTATCCTGCTCATTCTGTGAGCTGTATAATCCGGGGTCATCGGCTGCCACAAGAACCATTCCTCCGCCTACACCAGTATATGCTGCAGTATAAAGCGGGTCACTTGCCACATTCACTCCCACATGCTTCATGGATACCAGCGCACGCACCCCGCTGATGGATGCACCAATGGCAACTTCGGTTGCCACCTTCTCGTTTGGAGACCATTCTGCATAAATCTCATCGTATTTTACAATATTCTCGCTAATCTCTGTGCTGGGCGTACCCGGATACGCGGCAGAAACTTTTACTCCTGCTTCGTACGCTCCTCTGGCAATCGCCTCATTTCCCAACATAATCTTTTGTTCCATGGTTAACCTCATTTCTGCGCTGCTTTTGCGCATAATGCAATGTTTGTGCAAGCAGCGCGTTGTCACAAACTTGCCGAGTGAAAAATTTATTTTTCACTTTTTCCTCCTCTTTTTTCAAAACCGTTATCTTTTCCATTCTATCATATTTATATAAGAAATGCATTCTTTTTTCCCTTTACCCACAACTTACCATATATTCCGATAATATTTCTTTTACGATTCTTTCACTACCGGATTCACATGTACCATACAGTGTTTTACCTGTGTGAACTGTGTTTCAATGGCATCGTGGACACGCTCCGCCACGGAGTGGGCATCCAGCAGGGTCATCATGGCATCTGCGCCAATCTCAATATCTACATAAATCCTGGAACCGAACATACGGGTACGGAT
>CAZSGT010000281.1:0-3572 GCA_964606215.1 uncultured Lachnospiraceae bacterium | reverse complement strand
CAGGGAAATATTTTCCACCCAGGTCTCCTCTTTATTTTTTTTGTCGCTAATCTGATCCATAATATACAGGGTATCCCCGCCCTCGGAAAAAACCGGCTCGTAAAGAGACACCGGACTTTGGATGGCGTCCAGGGCAAATACGATATCCTCTGGGGGAACGTCCAGTTTTTTTGCAAGCTCTTCGATGGTGGGCTCTTTTTCCTGGGTCTTCATCATCGCCTCTTTGGTATAAATGGCTTTGTAGGCGGTGTCACGAATAGAACGGCTGACCCGGATGGTATTGTTGTCCCGCAGGTATCTGCGGATTTCTCCGATGATCATAGGAACGGCATAAGTACTAAACTTCACATTCTGGGAAGTGTCGAAATTATCAATGGCCTTTATCAGGCCGATGCACCCAATCTGAAACAAATCGTCAATATTTTCGTTGCTGCCGGTAAAACGCTGCACAATGCTTAAGACAAGACGGAGATTTCCTTTAATATAAAGCTCTCTGGCATGGCGGTCACCCTGTTTGATACGGGCAAAAAGAGTGTCCTTTTCTTCATTTTTTATCAATGGGAGTTTGGATGTATTCACTCCGCAGATTTCAACCTTATACAGTGACATATGGCAACCTCCAAATTAAATTCTGTATCCATAGCTTTAACGAAATGACTCCCTCTTATTCAAAAAATACTCCACACCAAATGGCAAAATTTAGCACCTAATTTCGGCAAATTTCATAAAAATGAAGAAAGTGAAAAAAAATGCTTGATTATCTGCGAAAAACGTGGTTAGCTATAAAAGTATGATTGTATAGAAAGGCATGGTTTTAGATTATGATTAAGGTAGTAAAATTTGGAGGAAGTTCGCTGGCAAGTGCAGAACAGTTTCAGAAAGTGGGAGAAATCATCCGGGCGGATGTAAACCGCAAGTATGTGATTCCCTCTGCGCCGGGAAAGCGGTTTTCCGATGATATTAAGGTGACAGATATGTTGTATGCCTGCTATGAGTCAGCGGAGCAGCAGGAAGACATCAGCGGTCAGATTTCGGCGATTCAGGATAGATATAATGAGATTATTCAGGGACTTGGACTGGAGCTGTCTCTGGACAAAGAGTTTGCAGAGATTACGAAAAACTTTAAAGAGAAGGCTGGCAGTGACTATGCGGCGTCCCGCGGAGAATATTTAAATGGTATTATCATGGCGGAATATCTGGGATATGAATTCGTGGATGCGGCAACGGTGATTTTCTTTGACGAGGAAGGCAACTTCGACGGGGACAAAACCCACGATGTGCTTTCTGAGAAGCTTTCACATATTGAGAGAGCGGTAATACCGGGATTTTACGGTGCAAAAGCAGACGGAACCGTTAAGACATTTTCCCGTGGTGGCTCCGATGTGACTGGTTCCATTGTAGCCGCAGCCGTACGTGCAAATCTGTACGAGAACTGGACGGATGTTTCCGGTTTTTTGGTGGCAGACCCGAGGATTATTGATAATCCGGAAGTAATTAAGTCCATTACCTACAAGGAACTTAGGGAGCTTGCCTATATGGGAGCGACGGTACTGCACGAGGATGCTATTTTCCCGGTTCGCAGAGAAGGCATTCCCATTAATATTAAAAACACCAATGCACCGGAAGACCCCGGCACACTTATTGTGGAAAGTACCTGTAAGATTCCGGAGTACACCATTACCGGAATTGCCGGAAAGAAAGGTTTCGTAGCGGTGCACGTGGAAAAGGACATGATGAATAATGAGATTGGTTTTGGACGTAAGGTGCTTTCCGTGTTTGAGGAGAACGGTCTTTCTTTCGAGCATATGCCATCTGGAATCGACACGTTGACTGTAGTTGTGGACCAGGATGCCTTTGAGGAGAAAGAGCAGGAGGTCATTGCGGGTATTCATCGCCAGACCCATCCGGATTCCATCGAGTTAGAGTCGGATTTGGCACTGATTGCTGTAGTGGGACGGGGTATGCGCGCCAACCGTGGTACAGCGGGACGAATCTTTTCTGCGCTGGCACATGCCCGCATCAATGTCAAGATGATTGACCAGGGTTCCAGCGAGTTAAATATCATTATCGGCGTGAAAAAACGGGATTTTGCAGACGCCATCAAAGCAATTTACGATATTTTTGTGTTGTCACAGATGTAATCTGTATATATGAATATAGATGCAGGAGGCGCCCGGTGTTCCGGGCGTTTGCTGTTGATGATAAAATCACGGAAAGGATGACATAGTGTAAAAAATCACACTGAAGTGCTGATTTTTTACACGGCTATTTGTGCCGGAGCGTCACAAATAAGCTTTGGTGGCAGAGGAGAAATCGCCTTCGCGAATTTCTCCTCGCCCCGTCGCATACGCTCCGGAATGGAGATTAAAATGAATCATTTTTACATAGGCAGCCATATATCTTCTGTGGGAGGTTATGTGGCAATGGGAAAACAGGCGGAGAAACTGGATGCCACCACCTTCGCCTTTTTTACCCGCAATCCCCGAGGGGGAAAAGCAAAGGAGATTGTCCCGGAGGATGTACAGGCATTCTGGCAGGCATGGTCGGAGGATACGGCAAAGGGAAAAATTGTAGCCCATGCGCCCTATACCATGAACGCCTGCGCCGCAAAGCCGGATTTGCGCCAGTTTGCAAAGGAGATGATGGCAGACGATTTAGAGCGTATGGAATATACGCCGGGAAATTACTATAATTTTCATCCCGGCTCCCACGTGGGACAGGGGGTGGAAACGGGAATATCCCTGATTGCGGAACAATTAAATGCCGTGTTAAAGCAGGAGCAGACCACCACAGTTTTACTGGAAACCATGGCGGGAAAGGGAAGTGAGATTGGCAGGGAATTTGAAGAACTGCGGGAGATTATAGACAGGGTGGAACTGTCAGATCATCTGGGCGTATGTCTGGACACCTGCCATGTGTGGGACGGGGGTTACGATATTGTTTCAGATTTGGACGGTGTTTTGCAGCACTTTGATGATGTCATTGGGTTGGATAAATTATATGCGGTGCACCTGAATGACAGCATGAATCCCAGGGAGAGCCACAAAGACCGCCATGCGAAGATTGGCGAGGGAACCATTGGTCTGGATGCCATGGTGCGTATCATCAATCATGATAAATTAAAAAATCTTCCCTTTGTACTGGAAACACCCAATGACGATGCGGGCTGGGCGGCAGAAATCGCACTGTTAAGGGAAAAGTATAAGGGGTAGGGAATGTTTGACGGTAGTCACTGAAATAAAAAAATTCAGAAAATCAATATTGTCATATTTTGTTGTTTATGGTAATATAAAAGCATAAGAATCACATTTCAGTCAGAGGCATAAAAAGGCACTCCATACAAAAGATAAAAGGCTGGAAAGTGGTTCTTTTGTATTACAATAATTTGGCTCACAGAGCGCGACAGCGTTTGTTTATGGAAGGATAGAGGGGGAATTATAGAGTAAAATCCTTTGAAAGACTATAATGTTAAACGGAAAATAGTTTGCAAAATACAATTATTTGTGGTATAATCCATCCAAAGCATGAAATTTCTATTAATATATTCTATTACAGGAAACTGGCTCGTAGAG
>CAZSGT010000280.1:0-3573 GCA_964606215.1 uncultured Lachnospiraceae bacterium | reverse complement strand
GTAGAGCGGACCCTATTTGCAGGCGTACTAGAGGATGGTACTACCAGCCAATATATAAGGATTGGAGATGCAGAATCAAATTTGCTTTGGTACGGTAATTTGGATGTAGGAATCGACCAATATGGTGCCGTTTGGATGGTGGCTTCTAACCATGCGATGCTATGGTGGAGTTATGATTTAGAACCTACTTTTGATAGCGCATTTACTACTATGGGCTTTTGGTCCTTACCAAATCCAAACTATACAGATTCTCTGGACGATGAAGAGGTTTATGATGCGGAGTCCTTGATTTTTGAAGGAACTGGTGAACAAGCAATTGTTACAGGGTATAAAACTTTCTCCGGGGAGATATATTCGTTACCTTCCTTTGATAAAATGAAGGAAATAGCTGATGTAGAAGAGCCTATCCCAGAGCCTTTGTACATTCCAAAAGGGATGGAGACGCTGATTACACCAAGACCAAACCCGACACCAAAACCAACTACACCAGTTCCAGGCACACCAAAGCCAACGCCAGATAAACCAGCATTCGAAACTCCAACACCTGTATCAAAGACACCAGTACCGAGTACAGTAAATACAAAGTTGACTGTCAAGAAAAACTCTCTTTATGAGGGCGATACACTGGTAAGCAAATACACTTTAAAAAAAGGTGTTCTTAGATGGAAAGGCAAGAATAAAGGGAAAGCTTTTGGTGTAAAGTATGCTGGTTATATAAAGAAGTCGAAAAATCTTGTTTATATAACAAAAAAAGGTGCGGCTTATACGGTGTCATTTAAAACCGGTAAAAAGAAGTTGATTGTAAAGAAAAAGAGGAAGGCAAAAAAATTAATTAAGTCTGGTAAATTTGTAATAAAAATAAAAACAGCTTCAGGAAAAGTTGGCGTTCGGAACAAGTAATTTTTGGTTTTCATAGTGAAAAGATGAGGTGTTATCTATATATCAGAAAAAGACGGCAGGATTTGCCGTCTTTTTCTGTATGAATTATTTTTCATTACCATTTTATTCCGCACCGTCCCAGCAGTATGTACAAAGTTTGGAGCGGTCAATCCCCACAGACGCAATCATATCGTCTAAGCGGTGATAGCGCAGGGAAGTAAAATTCAGCTGTTTGCCGATGGCTTCCACCATATCATTGTACTCCACCGTTTCCGGGTCCGTGTAGGGACGGAGATTGACGTTGGTGATATCACCTTCCATATCCTGGATGACCCGTCTGGTAATCAGCTCCATTTCCGATGAGGAACGGGAGAAATTCAGGTATTTACAGCCGTACACCAAAGGCGGGCATGCCGGGCGGATATGTACCTCTTTTGCACCACTTTGGTATAAAAATTCAGTGGTTTCCCGCAACTGTGTTCCGCGCACAATGGAATCGTCAATCAGAAGCATGCTTTGATTTTGGATTAAGTCATGTACCGGAATCAGCTTCATTTTGGCAATCAGGTTCCGCTTGCTCTGGATTGTGGGCATAAAGGAACGAGGCCAGGTAGGAGTATATTTAATGAACGGTCTGGAAAATGGGATGCCAGTCTCATTGGAGTAGCCGATGGCGTGAGCCGTACCGGAATCCGGTACACCGGCAACAATGTCTGGTTTCACGTTGTCCCGTTTTGCCAGCATGGAGCCGCAGTTGTAGCGCATTTTTTCTACGCTGATGCCCTCGTAGGAAGAGGAGGGGTAGCCGTAGTATACCCACAAAAAGGTGCAGATTTTCATATCTTTGCCGGGTTCTGCCAGTGTCTGTACACTCTCCGGCGTGATAATGACGATTTCGCCGGGACCCAGTTCCTTATAGTCGCTGTAACCCAGATTGAGGTAGGCAAAGCTTTCAAAGGCAACACAATAGCCATCCTCTTTCTTGCCGACGGCTACCGGGGTACGTCCCAGCCGGTCTCTGGCGGCATAGATGCCCTTCTCGGTCAGAATGAGAATTGTCATGGAGCCCTGGATAAGCTCCTGTGCATAAGAGATTCCTTCAATCAGGTTGTCCTTCTGGTTAATGATGGCGGCAACCAGCTCCGTCGCATTGATATCGCCGCCGCTCATCTCTAAAAAGTGGGTGGCACCGCTTTGAAACATATTTTTCACAATCTCGTCGGTATTGTTAATTTTACCTACGGTAGAGATGGCATATGTACCGTGATGGGAGCGGACAATCAATGGCTGTGGCTCATAGTCAGAAATACAGCCGATGCCCAGTGTTCCTTCCATTGTATTCATATCCTTTTCAAATTTTGTACGGAAGGGCGCGTTTTCAATATTGTGAATTGCGCGGTCAAAGCCGTTTTTGCCGTGCACTGCCATGCCCGCACGCCTGGTTCCCAGATGGGAATGATAGTCCGTACCAAAAAATAAGTCAAATACGCAGTCGCTTTTTGATGCGACGCCAAAAAATCCTCCCATAATAAGCCTCCTTTTACTTTTAGAAAGAATTGCATTATAATGATATCACAAGATGTCCATATTGGGCAACGGAAATTTCACATCTGGAAGAGGAAATGAGGACAAGAGTGAAAAATAAATTTTTCACTCGCCAAGTTTGTGCAGCGAGCAGCACAAACATTGATACATTAGTTGCTCGCAAGGGAGGCTCGCAGCATGAGTACAAACATGAATAAAAAAATAAAGTTTTTAGTTTATCGGTGGCATGCATACAATCAGTTTGATTTAGAGGAAAATCTGTCTGCCATGGGGCACGAACTGGACGTATATTCTCACGAACCGGAAGACTGTGATTATGATGAGGAATTTTCGGTAGAATTTGGCAGAAAACTCCAACAGGGAAATTACGATGCTGTGATATCCATCAATTACTTTACCATGGTTTCCAATGTATGCGAAGCTCATGACATGACTTATATTGCATGGAATTGCGACAGCCCGCTGTTCAGTATGCAGAATCAATCCATATTCAATGACTGCAACCGGATTTTCTGCTTTGACAGCCTCGACTGCCTAAAATTGAAGGAGCTGGGGGTGGAGCATGTCTGGCATTTGCCCTTATGCGCGGATACCCGGAGAATCGATGCGCTGTTGCAGGACCGATGCGGGGAAATCGAGAATTACCGGGGAGAAGTGGCATTTGTGGGGAGTTTGTATGAAGAAAATTCTTATGATTCCCTGAAGGAAACTCTTCCGGAATATATCCGGGGATATTGTGACGCCGCCATACTGGCGCAGACAAATATAAGCGGGGGAAATATTTTAGACAGAATGATAACCGAGGATATTCTGATGGAGGTCGAGGAAATCTTTGACGTGAAACAGGAGAAGGATTCCTTTGTGGAAGCATCCGATATATTTGTTAATAACGTGTTGGGCTTTAAGGCGGCAAGCGATACCAGAATCTCCATATTAACTGCTCTGGGAGAGACTACAACAGTAGAATTATATTCAGAAAGTGAACGGGTGGTGTCTCCGGGCATACGCCGGCATGGAACTGTTTCCTATTGGTCTGAGATGCCACTGGTTTTTGCAGGCAGCGAAATCAACCTGAATATTACGATTCCCAATATCCGCAGCGGAGTGCCCTTACGGGTCTTTGATGTATTGGCGGCAGGAGGATTTCTC
>CAZSGT010000279.1:0-3577 GCA_964606215.1 uncultured Lachnospiraceae bacterium | reverse complement strand
GGATTATTACCGGTAAAAGAATGGAGGGAAAAAGATGTCTGTATTATGTATGAGTCAGATTCGGAAAAGCTTTCAGGATAAAGAAGTACTGAAAGATATCAGCATTCAGATTGAGGAGGGAGAGGTGGTCTCCATTATCGGACCCTCTGGTTCTGGAAAATCTACACTGTTGCGGTGTGCTACGTTTTTAGAGACAATTGACGGCGGAGAAATCAGCTATCACGATAATGTAATAGTGAAGACTGCCAGTACTGGCGAGGTGTTGTATCCCGGCAAGAAAGACATGCGCCAGGCGATGCAGAATTTCGGACTGGTATTTCAGAATTTCCAGCTTTTCCCGCACTATAGTGTAATGAAAAACATTATGGATGCGCCCCTGCATGTCCAGAAGCGCCCGGTGGAGGAAGTGGAAAAAGAGGCGAAAGCACTGCTGGAAAAGGTGGGGCTGAGTGGAAAAGAGAATGCGTATCCCTGCCAGCTTTCCGGTGGACAGCAGCAGCGGGTGGCCATTGCAAGGGCACTGGCAATGAAACCGGCAATCCTGTTTTTTGATGAGCCTACATCTGCCCTGGACCCGGAGATTACCTCGGAGATACTCCGGCTGCTGAAATCTCTGGCGGCAGAGAAAATGACAATGGTAATCGTTACCCATGAGATTGATTTTGCGGAGGCGGTATCCGACCGGGTGATTTTTATGGACGGCGGCGTGGTTGTGGAAGAAGGGACGCCGGAGCAGGTAATCGGCAATCCTTCTAATGAAAGGACGAAAGCTTTTCTGCAGAAATTGCAGGTTTAGAAATGTGAAAAAGGAATACTATTCCGGAAAGGGTTGTTCCATTTTTTTGCCCTGCATATATCTGGTGAGGATGTGTCTGTCGTCCCCGTCATAAATAAATTGTTCCAGACGCTCGTAGGGCGTCCGCTGCAAGGGACTGTCCGGCTCTGCATCAGGAATCACCAGGGCGTCAAAGCTATATCCGGGTTCAAAGCTTCCGGTGTTTCCAAAGAAGCTGCCATTTTCTTTTGTGGCAAGATAAAAAGCTTCCGTCAGGGAAAGCGGGGCGTCTTCGGGGTGGAGGAACCCATGGATTTTGGAAGTCTGTATAGTGGCGGCAATCTGCCGGTACATTGCCGGGGTGTGCCCGGCGGCAATGTCACTGGCAATGCCACAGCGAATCCCATTTTGCAGACGCTGCCTCAGGGGCATGATGCCGCTGGACAGATTGGTGTTGGACTGGGCGCAGTGTGCCAGCAGAATATCCTTTTTGGCAAGGATTTCCGCTTCTTCCTTGGTGAGATGAACGGCATGTGCCAGAATGGTCTTTTCCGGGCGCAAAAGTCCGAAGGTATTGTAAACCTGGGTGTAGCTTGGAATGTCCGGGTGTAGCTTCCCTACCAGTGCAATCTCATCAGTATTTTCACACAGGTGGGATTGTATCGCCAAATCATACTGCTCTGCCAGCGCCGCCAGTCCTTCCATGAGCTGTGGAGTGGCGCAGGGGACAAACCGCGGGGTAAGGATGTAGTTTATGTTCTGTAAGGATGAGGTGCGGTGGATAAGCTCCTCCGTTTCCTGCAGGGAAATCTCCGTGTTTTCCCGGAGGGAATCCGGGCAGTCACGGTCCATATTCACCTTTCCGATATATGCCTGGAATCCGGCTTTCTGGGTCAGCTGCATCAATTGCCAGGTGCTTTCCATGTGTACGGTGGCGAAACTGCAAAAATGCAGGGTTCCTACAGACCAGAGGCGGTTTAATAATTTTTTATAGTAGTATTCGGCAAATGCAGCGTCAGAATATCTTGCCTCGACGGGAAAGGTGTAGGTGTTCAGCCAGGGAAGCAGTTCTTTGTCAAACCCCACGCCGCAGTTGGGATACTGGGAGGCGTGAAGGTGTATATCCGTAAAAGCGGGGATAATCACAGCATCTCCATAGTCGGTAACCGGAGTATCCTCGCAGCCGGAAGGAAGCTCGTTGGTGAGGGACTTCAAAATTCCGTTTTCTATAAGGGCGTAACCGTGTTCCTGCTGTTTCATGACGTCCGGCTCCGGCGTCCACAGGAAGGTTCCGCGTATGATTTTCTTTGTGATGGTAGAATCTTTTTTCATAATAATCCTCATTTCTGCATCAGCTCTTTGTTTTAATCAATCAATATAGGTAAACTATTATAATCATGTTACAGGAATCTGTTTGTCTTTACAAGAGGAAGTTACAGTATATTGCCGATGCGTAATGAAAAGGAAAAGTTCAATTTTAATAATTAAAATTGAACTTTTTGTAATTTTCAGGGAAAAAATAAAAAAAGGTATTGAACTCTCTGGAAAAGAAGTGTATAATATAAAAACATAAATTGAACTTATTGAGAAGAAGTACAATTTTTCAACATTTTGTTTTTGAACATCTTGAAAAGAAGAGAACATGGTATGATGCGTGTCAGGGAACATACATACATATCCATGCTGGAAGGAGGGAAAGGATGTCCAGGTTTACAAAGAGATTGCATACAGCCATGAAAGAAAAGGGATTGAAGCAGGTTGACGTCATCCGTCTGGCAGGGCCTTTGGCAGAACAGGCGGGTATCAAGCTTGGCAAAAGCCATATGAGCCAGTATGTCAGTGGAAAAACAGAGCCGCGAAAAGAGGCGCTGCAGGTATTGGCACAGGTGTTAGATGTGACTCCGGCATGGCTTTCAGGAAAAGAGGACACTGCAGTACAGGTAAAGGATAGTGAAAGAAGGGAAAATAATATGTCAGAGAAAGAAACAGTACGAATTTTTACGAAATCAAGGAAACTGGATAATGTATTATATGATGTGCGTGGGCCGGTTGTGGACGAGGCAGCAAGAATGGAAGAGGCAGGGATGAATATCTTGAAATTGAACATCGGCAATCCTGCGCCATTTGGTTTTCGCACACCGGATGAGGTGGTGGCAGACATGCGCCAGCAGCTGACGGAATGCGAGGGATATTCTGCCTCCAAGGGATTATTTTCTGCAAGAAAAGCAATTATGCAGTATGCACAGATTAAAAATCTGCCAAACGTGTCCATAGAGAGCATTTATACCGGAAACGGAGTCAGCGAGTTGATTAACCTTTGTATGCAGGCATTGTTAGATGACGGGGATGAGATTTTAATACCGTCGCCGGACTATCCGCTCTGGACAGCAACGGCAACCTTATCTGGCGGAAATGTTGTGCATTATACCTGTGATGAGGAGGCAGAGTGGTATCCGGATATGGATGATATCCGCCGGAAGATTACAAACCGCACCAAAGCCATTGTTATCATCAATCCCAACAATCCCACGGGGGCGTTATATCCCAAAGAGGTTTTGGAAGAGATTGTGGAGATTGCAAGAGAGCATCAGCTGATTATCTTTTCCGATGAGATATATGACCGTCTGGTGATGGATGGAGAGGAGCATATTTCCATTGCATCCCTGGCACCGGATTTGTTCTGTGTTACATTCAGCGGGTTATCCAAATCCCATATGATTGCCGGATACCGTATCGGCTGGATGATACTCAGCGGCAACAAGTCTTTGGCGAAAGATTATATTGCGGGGCTGGATATGCTTT
>CAZSGT010000278.1:0-3577 GCA_964606215.1 uncultured Lachnospiraceae bacterium | reverse complement strand
ATATCCTTCTGAATGCTGCGAGCAGAACGATCCTTGAATGCACAGATTTTTCGGAATAAGTCTATTTGCAGCCTGCCCTGTTTGAATGAAGACCGATTGATATACTTTATTCAATCAAAATAATATATCCACTCGTCTTCCATCTCATAAATAATATCGTTATCTAAATCTTCTAATGAGACCGTCTTTTTGTGAAATACCGGAAACTGAAAATTGTCATGCGTATTATTCATCATAAAACCTACCAGACCTACTGTTCGGACATTACAAGCAATCTTAAGATACTTAATAATGATTTTGTACATCTGTGCTTCAAATGACTTATATTTTAAATCGAATTCTAATTCTTGTCTGCCTGTGACCTGTACCCAGCTTTCCAGTGGTTTTCTCTTTAATATCTCTGCCTGTTCAAATATCTTTCCTGCCCCTATCGGCGTCCAATTATCCCAAAAATAGCCATGCTTGTTATCACTAAACATATAAAATCTCTGTCCATCATCTAATTGCTGTCGTATGGTTGGATTACTTACTTTCTCTAATGAAATGCTATAGACCTCTCTCAATTGTTCCAGACTGCTATCCGGACAGTCATCTGATATTATCATCCCTACAAAAAAACTCATATTCTCACCTCATTTATGCACTGTTCTTGTGCATAATACCAATGTATAGCCAGTGATAAAAAACAGATTGCGATGCAGGACTATTTGCACTGCGTTGGTGTTTAAGCCATGTATTTATAATAGTCAGTCGGGAAGGGCGCCATGCGCCAACCGGACACAATGTATGTGTTGCAAGTTTACTTGCAAACACATGCATGTTTCGGTTTACCCCCGTAGGGGGCTTCCCACCTGACTATTATTTTATGGCTTTACGCACCACTACGCAGTGCAATAAGTGCAAACGTGTCCTTGCATGTAATCTGTTTTTTATCACGTAACCTAATATCACGTAACCTAATCACCCAGAAACCTTTTTCGTCCTGGACGGCAGCACCATCAAAGCCGCAAACAGCAGCAGACAAACCAGACTGATACCCTTGCCTGCCGCGGCAAAAGGTGCATGAAAGGTAATCGTAATATCATGGTCTCCTGCGGTTACCGGGAATCCGATAAATGCCGTATCCACCTTTATATAGTCCGTCTCTTTGCCGTCTACCAGAACTGTAAAGCCCGCATCATAAGGAATGGAAAGCTGGCAGATTTCATCTTTCTCTGCATGCAGGTTCCCTTTGATGACAGTGGATTTGCGCGTTGCTTTCCTGTCAATATCCATGGCATCCACTGAATCTGTCCGGTCTGCCAAAGCTTTATAGTCCATCAGATAATACTCCGGCTCTCCCACTTCACCGTATCCCTGAGTAATCTCTACCGTAAGTTCCGTAATCTCCTCTGTAGAAGAAATAAAATATTCAAAACTGGTATTGTCATAGTAATATTTCCATCTGGGAGCACTGAGGCGATTGCGGATTCCATTAATGGTAATTGACAAATCCCCCGTATCCCGCCATTTCCAATTCGTCGTTCCGTTGGCATTTTTCGAATTATCTGCATCAAACCGGATACATAACACTTTATCCTTAATGGGTTCCTTCAAGGCAAGCGTAATGATTCCGCCCTCTTTCCCCGCCTTAATCCCATGTCCGTTCTCCGTTTCTGTAATCTCCACATTGGTATATTTAATATCCGAAAACTCCGGCGTATATTTTTCTACACAGCTTTCGAATTCAGTCTCCCCGCCTTCCGGAAGCGCATCATCTTCCACAATGGTATAGCGAAGTAACGCCTCCTGTTTTTGCGGAAAAGAAAGCGTCCGGTACGTGCTCATGGACAACAATTTGTCGGAACCGTATGCCATGGGAAGTACATCCTCATTCTTTAACATTGCCACCCCGTTTTTATCCTCCACCAGTTCGTATCCAATACAGGATTTCACATTATCACTGCGCAGCACCTTGTAGCGCTCTCCCATATAAAGATGGGAAAGGATGCCGTTTGACTGGGCAATCAGCATATTGTTGCGGTAACTCAGCTCAATGCAAAGCTCATCATTCAGGAAATTCTGGTAATTCTTATTGTAGAGGGAAGCGTATACGTGGGACATATAATATTCCATATCTAATATCTCATTTACCTGTCCCATTCTTGCCACATCATTGGCTATACGGTACATATCCGTATCCTCTTTCAAAACCGTGTCAATCAGCTTCTTTTGTTTTCGGAGCACCTTTCTCTCATAATAAGTATTTGGTACCGCATCGTCCCCGATATTTACTGCGGCACAGATTACCAGCAGCGTAGCCATGACTGGAAACAGAAAGAAAATCTTCTTTTTACTGAGCTTGTACAACACGATTGCCACCAATACAAGACCCGCATCTACAAAGTACCACATTCGTTTGGAGATACCAAAAACAGCTTCTCCCTCCGTTCCATCATTCTTCGCCCACAAGACCCCGATTCCCAGCACCAGGATTGCCACTACAGCAAACCGTTTCCAGCCAATTTTTCCGGAAAACAAATCCTTCAGAAAATCGCCAATCAATAAAATCGCCAGCGGAATAAAAGGAATGTACGCTTTTGCGTTAATATACAGCGTGCCGTTTAACACATAGGGCACAAAGGAAAACAGTGTCATAATAACAAACATGATTCCCAATGCAATATTTTCTTTTTTACGCCCCAGAAAGCTGTGTATCACAGCATAGATAAACAACGCTGTCATACCCAGGGAATAAGACCCATACAAAAGATTATCCATATACAGCTTCGGTATAAACAGCTCTTTTGGAAACAGGGCTTCATCCGAGGAACCCCGCCCTGCCAAGAGTACATAGGCTGTTGGCAGCAAAAGAATGCAGGTCATACCAATGCCCAGCGCAAATATGCCCACAATCTTTCCCATATATTTTAAGAAATCTTTTGTGAGGAATGTTCCGGTTTTCTGAAAATAGGCATAAAGCATGTACACTCCAAGAGCCACAAATGCCGAAACACTGAAATAAAAACTGCAAAGGATAACTGCCGCAATACAGAGAACCAGCCTGCCCCATTTCTTTGTCTTCAGGAACCGGTCCACGGACAACATGGCAAGAATCAGAAAGGGCATATAATTTACAAACATAATGTGTCTGTGGCTGTGGAACAATACCGGAATGGCATTTACATATACAAACGCCAGTATAAAGGAAAGTCCCACACCATATCCCTTTTTCCTGCACCAGATATATATCAGCCACACGCTGGCAATAACCTCCAGTACGCTTACAATCATTAAGTATGTGCGGATAGATATAAACGGAAACAGGTAGGCAAGCAATATAAAGGGATTGTAAAGCCCATAATAGGAAAAGGAATATATATTCTGTCCCCCGCCGATATTTAACGAAAACTCCGGAAACAAATCATGGTTTTCATAAAACAGATTCCGAAAATAATCGGGAAACACCACGTGCTGTGTACGCCAGTCTGTGGTGGAACCATACAAACTCTCTCCATGGCAGTATGCAAGCACAAATATCACAACATATGCTGCCAGTATACATGCTGCCAATATATCCCGTTTATGGCTGGACGCC
>CAZSGT010000277.1:0-3605 GCA_964606215.1 uncultured Lachnospiraceae bacterium | reverse complement strand
AACAGTCGCCTATATCGGCAATGCGCTGGTGTCCTCGAGAGAAGAGATATTTCATTGCCATCTCGGCAGCTTGTTTTCCGTCGCAGACGACCTCGTCTACATTAAAATTCATCGGATTTCGCCAGATTCCCACGACATTTCGGTTTTGTGTGGTAATGCTGTCTAACAATTTATTAGAGCAGCGGCCCAGGATAATCACTCCGCTGGAATCGGAGAGATCCTGGTGAAACGATTGATCGGCATAGACGATATGGTCAACGGTGGTTTTTTGTTTTAATAATTCTATTTCTAAATTTCGAAATAGTTCCAGAAAAAAAGGATCTTCCTCTAATGAAGAAATACGAGCAAGAACAATAGAAATATGAGGACGATTCTGTGGGGCTGTACCGGATTTTTGCAGTGACCGGGCATTCTCGTTGGGCTGGTAGTTAATTTCTCTTGCCGCTGCCCAGATTTTGTCCTGCAGTTCCTTGGAGGCACAGGTGGAAGAAGTGTTATTCAGTACTCTGGAAACGGTGGATACGGAGGTTCCCACCATGGAGGCGATTTTTTTTAACGACATAGGTATTTATTCTCCTCTCTGCTTTTTTGCCCGATAAGCAAACGTTTGCATAAAAACGATTTGACAATTTGTGTAAAATCCTGTATCTTTTTAATTGTTTCAAGGAAAATTATAGCATATGCGCATCAAAATGTCAATTTTAAAGGACAAACGTTTGAGTAAACAAGGAGGATTTATTGATGAAAGCAAAAAATATGGTAAAAAGAGGAATTGCATTGGGAATGTCAGTGGCGCTGTTAGCAGGAGCACTGACAGGCTGTGGCAACAATAACGGCAGCAACGGTGGCAGTAACAACGGCGGCAGCAACAACAATAGCTCAAGCGACACCGTAACACTGACCAATGTATCTTATGATCCAACCAGAGAATTATATGCGCAGTACAATGAGATATTTGCAGAATATTACAAAGAGCAGACAGGAAAAACAATTGAAATTACCCAGTCTCACGGCGGTTCCGGTTCTCAGGCACGTTCTGTAGTAGAGGGAAATGAGGCAGATGTGGTAACGCTGGCACTGGCACATGATATTACACTGATTGAAGAGGCAGGACTAATTAAAGAAGGCTGGCTTGGTGAATTTGAAGGAAATAGTTCCCCGTATACTTCTACAATTACCTTTTTGGTTCGCAAGGGAAATGAAAAGAATATTCATGATTGGGACGACTTGACGAAAGATGGAGTAGGGGTTATTACACCGGATCCGAAATCTTCCGGTGGTGCATGTTGGAATTTCCTGGCTGCATGGTATTATGCACAAAAGAAGTATAACGGCGATGAGGCTCAGATGAAAGAATTTGTGTCAAAGATTTATAAGAATACGCTGGTTATGGATTCTGGAGCGAGAGGAGCTACCACTACATTCGTAGAGAACGGACAGGGTGATGTACTAATCGCCTGGGAAAATGAAGCATTATTGTCTGTTAAGGAATATCCGGATGATTATGAAATGATTACACCCAGCATCAGTATCAAGGCAGAGCCATCTGTTGCCATTGTAGATGAGAATGCAGATAAGAATGGGACACAGGAAGTAGCAAAAGAATATCTGAACTATCTCTATTCTGATGCTGCACAGAAGCTGGTCGGAGAAAACTTTTACCGTCCAAGTAATCAGGAAATTTTGAAAACATTCTCAGATACCTTTGATTTATCCGTTGATTTATGTACGATTGATGATTTCGGCGGCTGGGATCAGGCATATAAGGATTTCTTTGAAGATGATGCCATTTTTGATGAGATTTATAATCAGTAATGAAGTTTGGAGGTAGCCTAATGAGCAGAAAAGCAAAGAAAGGAAAGAGTGTGTTGCCGGGATTTGGATTAACGCTGGGAATTACGGTAGCGATGTTGTCCCTGCTGATTCTGATTCCGTTGGCATCTGTTCTGGTATACGCTTTCCATATGTCAGGAAAGGAATTTCTGGAATTGATGGCGCGTCCGAATGTGAAACAGGCGTTTATCACCAGTATCAGTTGTGCCTTTATTGCAGCTGTTGTGAATTGTGTATTTGGATTGATTATGGCATGGGTGCTGGTGCGCTATGATTTCCCAGGCAAGCGTCTGATGGATGGAATCATTGAATTGCCATTTGCTTTGCCTACTGCTGTTGCGGGTATTACCTTATCGAAAATGTACTCCAATGAAGGAGTGCTTGGAAGAGCACTAGAAAATATCGGATTAAAGGTATCTTATACCAAAGTGGGACTGACCATTGCCTTGATTTTTATTGGTATTCCTTTTGTCGTAAGGGCATTGCAGCCGGTGTTGGAAAAACTGCCAGAAAGCTATGAAGAAGCCAGCACCATGCTTGGCGCAAGCCGCGGCTATACGTTTCGGAGGGTAATCCTTCCGGAGCTGATGCCCGCACTGTTGACCGGATTCGGGCTGGCACTGGCAAGAGGAATTGGTGAATATGGGAGCGTAATCTATATATCGGGAAACAGTGCCCGGGAGGGTACACAGGTGGTTTCCTATATCATTATGCAGAAATTGAACGCCGGAAATGTAGACTATGAGGGAGCAGCGGCAATCGCCCTGGTACTCTTGATTATATCATTTCTGATGCTGCTTCTGATTAATGTGATACAGATTACTGCGTCCCACAGAACCAGACAGTAGAAGGGAGGAAGATGGTATGGAAAAACAGGAGAGTGTAGCCAAGAAGGTCTCACAAGAGGGAAAGAAACAAAATGGAAAAGAGGAAGGAAAAGCAGTGAAATATCTGCTAATCGGAATCAGTGTACTGTTCCTGGCACTTATGCTGGTATTTCCGTTGGTGGAAGTCCTCTATCGTTCCCTGCGGGAAGGCTTTGCACTGTATAAGGAAGCATTGACGGCAACGAACACGACCTCAGCGTTAGGGGTAACTATATTTGCGACAGTGATTTCGCTGGCAGTAAATACCTTTTTCGGGCTATGTGCTGCATGGCTGCTTACCAAGTTTGATTTTCGTGGAAAACAGGTATTATCTACATTGATTGATATTCCATTCTCCATTTCTCCGGTAATTGCGGGTCTTGCCTTTATCATGACATTCGGAAGGGTAGGTTGGGCGAAACCCTATATCGATCAGATTAATGAATGGCTGGGGACTGATGTATCCTTTGTATTTTCGGTTCCGGGAGTTGTTTTAGCAACAATCTTTGTGACATTTCCATTTGTATCAAGGGAGCTGATTCCGGTGATGCAGGCACAGGGAAGCGCAGAGGAAGAAGCGGCAGCGATGATGGGAGCAAAGGGATTTACGATTTTCAGAAGAGTGACATTCCCGCATATCAGGTGGGCGCTGCTCTATGGAATGATTTTGTGCGCTGCAAGGGCTTTGGGAGAATTTGGTGCTGTTTATGCGGTTTCCAAGGCACGGGGAAAAACATTTACCTTGCCTCTGGAAATTGATGCATTATATATGGCGGGCAGTGCAGATTCGATTACTCAGGCATTTGCCGTATCTTCTCTGTTAGTTATTATGGCAATTATCATTCTGATTTTGAAACAGATTGTGGAATATCGTGGGAAACGGGAACAGTAATGGAGGAATAGAAT
>CAZSGT010000276.1:0-3606 GCA_964606215.1 uncultured Lachnospiraceae bacterium | reverse complement strand
CTCGCTCTCGTCAATATAGTCAATCTCTATTGCCTCCAGAATCCTCGCCTCCGACTCATGGCCAATCCGGCATTTCGCCATAACCGGAATGGAGACGGCTTCCTGGATTCCCCGAATCATCTCCGGGTCACTCATTCTCGCCACCCCTCCTGCCTGACGGATATCTGCCGGGATTTTCTCCAACGCCATGACCGCACAGGCTCCGGCTTCCTGGGCAATCACCGCCTGCTCCGGTGTCGTGACATCCATAATCACACCGCCCTTTAACATCTGTGCCAGCTGTTTATTTAGTTCCTGCCGATTCTCTTTCATAATAATCCTCCATTCTTGCGCATATCCACTTTGTTTGAAACACAAATATTTTCCCATGCACGGTGCAATACGTATTGCTTTTTCCTTCGTTCCCCATTATACTAGTATCTGATATTAATTAAATATTCAGTTTTGTATAATTTTATAATACCAGATATGAATTGTAATCCTTGTCCATTTATAAACCAGAAAGGAACTCTATGCTGACATATGACTTATCCAAACGGGGAAAGCTTCCCCTCTATGAATTTTTATACCGCTGTATCAAGGAGGACATCTGCTCCGGGAAAATATCCGCAGAGGAAAAACTCCCCTCCAAACGGATGCTGGCACAACACCTGCAAATCAGTGTCATTACCGTGGAAAACGCCTACTCCCAGCTCTTGCTGGAAGGCTATATCTACTCTGTAGAAAAACGGGGATATTTTGCCAGCACAGAACTGGTCTTCCCCAAAAATACCAGCACGCCGTATACAACCTCACCGGTACAATTCCCCAGACAGCCTGCCCACTACATAGACCTGAATAACAATACACCCAGTCCGGAAATGTTCCCTTTCTCCGTCTGGTCCAAACTGATGCGGCGGATTTTGTCAGAAAATGCTACCCATCTGCTTGAAAAAACTCCCTGCGGCGGTGCTCTGCCTTTACGGCAGGCAATCTGCCATCACCTTCTGCATTTTTCCGGTATAGAAGTTACCCCTGAACAAATTATTGTGGGCGCAGGTACCGAATATTTATACGTGCTGCTGTTACAGCTGCTGGGCACAGAAAAAATCTACGGTCTGGAAGACCCTGGATACGGGAAAATTTCCCACGTATACGAAAATGGCGGTGCTGCATGCGTCTTTCTTCCGCTGGATGAAAAAGGACTCTCTGCCGCCGCCCTGGAGCAAAGCACAGTAGATATCCTGCATATCTCCCCAACCCATCATTTCCCCACAGGGATTACCATGCCAGTCACCAGACGCCGGCAGCTGCTGCAATGGGCAGTCCAAAAGTCCCACCGCTACATTATCGAAGATGACTATGACAGCGAATTTCGTTTCACGGGTATGCCCATACCTACCCTCCAAAGCATCGACGATGCAGAACGTGTTATCTACATGAACACCTTTTCCAAAACCATGGCACCCGGCATCCGGATTAGCTATATGGTACTGCCACCTCATCTGGCAAAAAAATATTATATAGATTTTCCGTTTTACACCTGTCCAGTATCCAGTTTTGAGCAGTACGCCCTCGCAGAATTCATTGAATCCGGTGCCTTTGAAAAGCATTTGAACCGCATGCGGATTTACTACCGAAAACAGCGGAAACTGGTAATGGAAACCATACGCAGGGTCTTTACGGAAAAGACTGGCTATGATATCTTTGAACCCCATGCAGGACTCCACTTTCTGTTGGAACTGCACACCCATCTTTCCTCTGGGAACCTCTGCGAAAAATTGCAGAAAAAGGGCATAAAAATTTCCTGCCTGTCCGAATATTACCGGAACCGGCAGGAAATGTCTCCCTATCCAAAAATCATCGTCAATTATACTAACCTGGACATCAAACAGCTACAATACGTTGCAGAACTTCTCCATGACATCGTGCAGACTTATCCAAAAACGCCTGCCTGATATTCCGCTATATACCGGGCATTCCAGGCATCAGCATAACCCCTGCACCTTCCTTTGCAATATGGGTAATCTGCCATATACAGTAGATTCCCCCCGCAGCGGCGGCGGCAAGAATCAGCAGTATTACCAAAAACACGATTAACACAGACTTTTCCATAGGTCTTTTTTCCCTGGGGCTTCCCTTGTCAGAAGTCCTTGAAGTCTTTTGCTGTTGTGCCGTTTCTTCATGTTCTATGGGCTGCTTTGCTATTTTATCCAGTTCTGCCTGCTGTCTTTTTTCCGTATCCGTCATAATTTCACTCATGCCGCAAGCCTCCCTTGCATCAGTCCTATGGATTGCATACAACCCAGACCGGCACTACTGCGCCAATCTGGTAATCTTAAATTTGTATGTTCTGCTGGTTCCATTTCCCGCTGTACATACAAGCTTCACCGTCTTGGTCTTACCTGCCGTAAGGGAATAAGTTCCTGCGCCGGAGGTAATGGTTGCCTGACCGCTGACTGGCGTACCGCCAATCTTAATTTTCTTCACTGCCATCGGCACCGTCATTTCATAGTTCTTTTTAGTATATTTAAACTTTTTGTTGAGATATCCCTTCAGACTGGCTTTATTCTCCGTATTTGTTATGCTTACGCTCTTCACATAGCTGTTGGGATTGCCCTCCGCCTTGGGAAGCGCGCATGCCTTTGCCGGCATGTTCTTGTATACCGGAATCCGGAAAATCATCTTGCTGTCCAAAATATTATATTTCTTATATGCATTGTACACCGTAGGTGACTCATTTGCCGGCGCATATACGCAGGTCATATACTGATGGTCATACAGGCTGTCTTTGCTGACCACATTAAACTTCTGTGTATACAATGTATTCTGCCCCTTCTGGACATAGTTCTTGGCAATATATCCGGCGCCGCCCACAATAGATTTGTAAGGGGTTGTCCATGGGCGAAGATATGTCTTGCTTTTATCCTTTCCTCCACTTGCCCACAGCAGGCCGTTTTCCACTGCTCCGCCGCCGGCACTGTCATTGGCGCCAATATTATAAAAATTGTAAATTCCTTTATACCCTTTAACGGTACCGGAAGTAGAATCGCTTCCGTTGACTCCCACTTCCTGTATGACCCGGGCCGCAAGAAAATACGGATTAATCGCATTCTCTCTTCCGGCAGCCATAAATGCCTGTGAATAACTTCCCTTCACCTTTTTCTTTGTGGTCTTATCGGTAACCTCATAGTCGCCTTTCATAAAGGTTCCGCTGAGCATGCTCTTCACTACCGCTTCATCCTGCGCATCGTCAAAGCTAAGATTTTCAAACTGGAAAATATATTTCTCTGTCAGGAAATTCCTGGGGTCCATATAATATTTCAGCACATCTTCACTGACGGTATACCATGTGGTGCCGTCACAGAGCTTATAGGTGTCACTGGACCAGTCATAGGCTCCCGTCATGGTGGACAAATAGGAAAAAGGTGCGCTGAATGTTCCAGTCTGTCCCCCCTTTGGCACTGTGGAAGAAATCGTGTTGCGCCCCACCACATTTTCTCCCTTTACCGCTTCCTCCCAGGTAAGTCCTGTGTCCTGGGGAATAAAT
The DNA here is from genome assembly GCA_964606215.1 of uncultured Lachnospiraceae bacterium. GTDB lineage: Bacteria > Bacillota > Clostridia > Lachnospirales > Lachnospiraceae > CAZSGT01. The sequence continues at coordinate 77 of CAZSGT010000276.1, read as the reverse complement.
ACCCAGTTTGGATATTTTTCATGCAGCGCCTGCAGGGATTTCTGGTAACTTTCCGGAAACTGGCTGATATATGCCTG
>CAZSGT010000275.1:0-3610 GCA_964606215.1 uncultured Lachnospiraceae bacterium | reverse complement strand
ACCAGAACCGCTTCCCCGGCGATAATTTTATTCTTATCCCCCGCCGTCTCCACCGTTTCCTCGATATCCTCAATCTCCTGCTTTGCTTGTTCCTGCCTAACAACCGGTGTCGGCTTTATTTTCCCATCTTCCGAAAATTTCTCAATGGATTTTTCATAACCGATTAGATAGAAAATGGAAAAAAACATAATCATAGACGCAAAACTGCCAATGTATACAAATAACCGTTTTTTCAACAAATCACATCCTTACTGGTTGAAACCTATTATGGTAGTTATTATGTATACTTGCCAGTTTTTCACTTTTTATTCAAAGCGTCTAAATTTCTTTAATATTTAAGACACATCAAACCTTCTAAAACTCATCCTTTAACAGATTCTGCCCGTCTGCGGCAGAAGTTGCCAGAGCATCGCACCGCTCATTTTGTGGATGTCCCGCATGTCCCTTCACCCAGATAAAGTCCACATCATGGGACTCTTTTGCCGCCAGCAGACGTTTCCACAAATCTACGTTCTTGACCGGCTCATTTTTTCCCCGGCGCCAGCCTTTTTTTATCCATCCGTCCAGCCAGTGCTCGTTAAATGCTTTTACTACGTACTGGGAATCGGAGTACAACGTAACGTGACAAGGTTTGGTAAGGGCCTCCAGTCCGGCAATGACCGCCATTAACTCCATCCGGTTATTTGTTGTTTTTTCGTACCCGGCGCTAAGTTCACGGATATGTTCTTCTCCCCTTCCATCCACAAAACGCAGTATCGTCCCATATCCTCCCGGACCATCAGGATTACCCCTTGCCGCACCGTCCGTAAAAATCTCTACCTCTAACATGAATGTATTCACACCCTTTCCAATGTGTTCCCTTCTTTTTCCAGTGCCTTTTTCCAGACGCCATCTTCCAGAAAACCGTCTGCCATGGCTTTTGCCTGTCTGGTCACCTCTTTGCTGTAACCTATGACTTCCAGCAGCTTTATGGCATTGCGGGATACCGCCCTGCCCTTATGCAAAAGATAATCAAACCGCACATCTCCCTCTACAATGCTTTCTGTAAAATGATAATTCGTGTACATTTCCTCCAGAATATGGGTCAGCTCAATGTCATGGGTTGCCGCAAAGCAAACGGCATTTTGCTGTACCATCCATTTTAAAATCATGGAAGAAGACGCAATCCTCTCCAAGGTATTGGTTCCTCTCAGGACTTCATCCACGAAACACAGTATGGGCAGTTCCGGATTCATGGCATCCATAATTCTCTTTAAGGATTTAATTTCCACAATATAATAGCTTTCCTGCCCCATAATGTTATCCCGCAGCGCCATGGAAGAATATACCGCAAAATAATTTCCCTGGTAGGAGTCCGCTAACACTGTATACACTGTCTGCGCCAATATGGCATTGATTGCCACAGTCTTTAAGAAGGTAGACTTTCCGGAAGCGTTGGAGCCGGTAATCAAAACACCGTCTGTGGCATGAATGGAATTTTTTACAGGGTCTTGCACCAGCGGATGATACATATTTTCCATGTGGAATACATAACTGTCTCCGGACCAGACAGACAATTCTGGCTCACAGATTCCGCTCTCTTCCATACACTGCCGGAAAGACGCCACCGCAATGGTGCTGTCCAACAAGCCAATCTGGGCAAACATGGTGTCAAAGCTTTCTTTTTTCGTGCGTATCTGACGTATCATGCTGTTAAATTTTATAAGATCTACATGGGTAAGCATTCGCACATAGTCCATAACCACATCCGCCACATTTCCACCGAGGCCGGAACCGCTGACGAGAAAAAATGCTCCCCGCTTAAATGCGGCAAGTTTCTTATTGACCTGACCAATGGTTTCTGTATATTTATGGAGCTCCTCTGCCGGAATCTTCTGGCTGTCTTTGGCAAAATCCAATATCTTCAGCAGATACCCAAGTACCTGTATATAATTCCCAATTTCTCCTTTTCTCTTAAAGTATGAAAAAACATTATTGAATACCACAACAATCAAAAATATAATCCCCTCCAGCGGAACCATGATACAGGCACATAAGGAAACCGGCACTGCCAGTGCACAAAGAATATGTTTCAGATTACTGGTATCCGCAATTTCCTCTGTGCGGTTTAGATATTCATAAATCGATACATCCTGCAGCTTACCAAGACCGGATAATGCCAGCTGCAGCTGCATCCGTTCCTCGGGGTGCTCGCGAAAAAAATGTATCAGCGTGTTTCTCTCTGTCAGTTTTTCAGAATCCGTCTCCGGCATACGCAAAAGGGCATACAAATACTCCTCCCCAATGGAGGATTCCGTATGGTTGAGAAGATAAAAAATGGCATCCATATCTAAGTCGTTCCATGTAATATCATCAATCTGCGGCTTTCCCTGCGCATGGGTCTCATAGTACCAGCGCAGCGCCTCTCTTTTTTTCTCCGAATATTCCTGGGTTGGAACCTGTCCCCACTCCAGCTCCAGACGCATTTTTGTCATCCGTTTCCATTCCCGTTTCTGTATTACCGCTATTCCCAAAAAAATCGCCACGACAGCCAGCGCGGCAAGCACGATCTCTATACGCACCGGAGCGGCTATCAATATCTGCATCATCCTCTGCCATATCCTCCTCTATCCAGCTTTTGCCTATCATTCTAACACAACTGTATCTTCAGTCGTATGTTCCCTCGCTCCATCTTCCGTTCACGAAGGAAATTTGTTTCTCCACATTATATGCCTCCAAACGGGCAATACCATCTTGTCTGGGCTTTAACTGGTCTTTCCAGTAAATGATGGATACATACATCCCCTCTTTTAGTGATATTTCTGAAACAACATCGCTGCATTCCTCATAATCTACCATCACCTGCTCTCCATCCATAAAGTGCGACCCTTTAGAATCTGTAAGTTCCACAAGTATCTGTTTATTATGCCCATCAACTTCCAGCACCGTCCCATCAAAATAATGATAACCTTCAAATCCACCTGAGCTAAAAAGCCCCCAATCATCATGAATCACACCTTTTTCGTCAATTCCACACAACGGCAAAAGCCACATCAAAGTTAATATGATACCTGCCTGTTTCCATCCCATAAATTGTTTCTCCTTTTTTTACTTCCCCAGCATACTCAGCGGTGTCCATCCACTCCATCAAATCATATCGAAGCGGTATCTCCTGGTTATTGCTATCATACAATTGATATACACCGGGCACACCAGTAAATAGTTTTCCATTTTCCTGTATTTTGATGGCAATACGCTTTCCCTTATCCTTTTTTGTAAACAAGTAAACTGATGCAGATGTTTCTTCAAATCTTGAATACGAAACCGATATCTCTTCCTTTACATCCTGCATATTATCTGTATTTTGCTGTGCGGCTGCAGATTCTGACGAAACAATTCCCATCAGAAAAATCATTACCATAAGAAAAATTTTTTTCATAATTATTTTCCTCCTGTCCTTCGTCTTCTCTCCGCTCATTATCCGTTCACGAAAGAACTACTTAAATCTATTATACATCTCACCATAACAATGTCAATTTCTGAAAAGCATCCATTATATTATTTATTGTTTTTTATACCCCAAAAAGGAGCTTTTGCAACAAACACTGCAAAAGCTCCTTTTTCCGAACAT
>CAZSGT010000274.1:0-3627 GCA_964606215.1 uncultured Lachnospiraceae bacterium | reverse complement strand
GGAGAACGTGGATGGATGAAATAGAGATTTTTCCCATGGGTGCGAAGGATATCCCCCCGGTGGTGCAGTTAGAGAATGAAATTTTTTCCAGACCATGGAGCGAAGAAAGTTTCCGGACAGCCATGGACAATCCGGATAATCTCTATTATGTGGCAAAATGCGGGGAACATGTGGTGGGATATGTGGGAATCTGGGGAATGCCTCCGGAAGGGGAGGTGTGCAATGTGGCAGTCTCGCCCGGATACCGGGGAAGGCACATTGGAAAGAAGTTAATGGAAGCCGGGCTGGAGCAGGCGCTGAAAAAAGGAATTACAAGGTTGTTTCTGGAAGTGCGTGCATCCAATACAGCGGCAAAAAAATTATATAAAAGTCTGGGATTTTTCGAGACCGGAGTTCGGAGGGGTTACTACCATGGACCTGCGGAGGATGCGCTGTTGATGGAGTTGCAGAATTTACCACTGGATATCTGATGCGCGGCGTATTATACTTAGACTGTAATGGACACAGAGAGTTTCAAAATGCGGGATTCTCTATGACAAGTCAGGGAATGGATGCGGAGGTTTGAATGCATATGAAAAAAATTTGTTGTAACCAGTGCGGCAGAGCGTTGAAGGTAGAAAATGAAATCCTGATGGAAGATGCGTTTCAGGTAAAAAAGGAATGGGGATATTTTTCAGAGAAGGACCTGCGTGTGGACAGGTTTACCCTTTGCGAAGAATGTTACGATAAGCTGGTTGACGGCTTTGCCATTCCGATAGAAATAGATGGCAAGACAGAGGTATTAGCAGAATGAGAAATCATAAAAAGATGCTTTTAGTGGCACTAAATGCAAAATATATCCACTCCAATCTGGGCATACACAGTATACAAAAGTATTGCCGGCAGCAGGGGGTGGACGTGGAGACTGGAGAGTACACTATCAATCACCGGATGGATGGTGTGCTTTCTGCAATTTATGAGAGAAAACCGGATGTACTGGCGTTTTCCTGTTATATCTGGAATATTGCCCAGATTGTGGAACTGGCGGAAAGCTTTCACGCCATTTTGCCGGAGGTACCCATCTGGTTTGGGGGACCGGAGGTTTCCTATCTGGTCAGGGAGCAGATGGAAAAGTATCCCTTTTTGTCAGGTATCATGTATGGGGAAGGGGAGGCGACGGTGGCTGAGTTGAAATCCGTTCTGGACGAGGAAGGGGATTTGTCCGGTGTGGCAGGAATTGCTTTCCGGGACGGCGATGGGAATATTGTTGTCACGGAGAAGAGAGCGCCCCTTCCCATGGATGCCATTCCCTTTGCCTATGAGGATTTGACGGATTTTGAAAACCGAATTATCTACTATGAGACCAGCAGAGGATGTCCTTTTTCATGTAGTTATTGCCTTTCTGCAGCAGAGTGTGGCACACGTTTTCGCAGTATGGAGCTGGTGGAGCGGGAAATATCGTTTTTTCTGGAACATAAGGTGCCTCAGGTAAAATTTGTGGACAGGACCTTCAATGCCAACCCCGCCCACACCATGGCAATCTGGAAATATATATATGAACACGATAACGGGGTGACAAATTTTCATTTCGAGATTGCGGCGGATTTGCTCCGTGATGAAGAAATCCAGTTTATCTCCCGGTTTCGTCCGGGACTGATTCAGTTGGAGATTGGCCTGCAAAGCACCAATCCGGATACCATAGACGCCATAAACCGCAAAATGGATTTAGACAGACTGGGGGAGGTGGTGGCGCGTATCCGAAGGGGACGGAATATCCATCAGCATCTGGATTTGATTGCAGGGCTTCCCTATGAAGATTTAACATCCTTTAAGAGGTCCTTTGACGATGTGTATCGTATGAAGCCGGACCAGCTGCAGCTGGGTTTTTTGAAGGTCCTGACTGGTTCGCCCTTATATGGGCAGCGGGAGCAGTTTGGTATCGTGGCGGGAAAACAGCCCCCCTATGAAGTACTTTTTACCCGGTGGATTTCCTATGAGGAGATTGTGCTTTTAAAGGAAGTGGAAGAGATGGTGGAGGTCTATTATAACAGCGGGCAGTTCCAGGCGGTGCTCTCCTATGTGGAAACCATGTTTTCCAGTGCCTTTGCCCTCTATGAAAGCCTTGCAGGATACTATAAGGAATGTGAACTGGATAACCGGAGCCACACAAGAATGCGGCGGTATGAAATTTTACTTTCCTGGGGAGAAACACTGAAGGATGTGGACTGCGCAGTATTGAAGCAGGCACTGGTATATGATTTGTATGCCAGGGAGCGGTTGAAATCCAGACCGGCTTTTGCCGGGGAATTGCTGCATGTGCCCAGGGACATTTCCCGCACGAAAGGTAAAATCCTGCACTGGGAAAGCTTTGATTACGATATAAAACATTTGTTGGAAACGGGAGAGGTTCTGACAAAGAACTGCATTTACGAATTTGATTACAGCACCAGAAGTCCCCTGAACCATCAGGCGCAGATACGGGAGGTGTAGTCCGCCGCCGGATTATCAGATGACGATATGGAAGGTATTACCGGACGCCGGACCTTTGTTATAGAGACACAAATCTGACGAGCCCCCTTGTCTTTCTTTCAAAAGTGTTGTATCATTATTGTACTCGTGCTGGCAGGGGAGACAGCAAGGATGCTTTTATTGGTATGAGGACATGATGGTGCGAAGCTCTGCGATGATGCTGTTTTTCATCAGGGTGTTGAGATTCTGTGCGGAGTCCAGCAACTCCTGTATTGCGGAGATATTGCCCTCGGCAATGTATATTTTTGCCAGGTTGATATAATTGGCAGAGATATCCGTGCCGATGGATATGCCGTATTCCAATACGGTTTTGGCGTCAGCAAAATCCTCCTCTTCAAACAGGAGTGTGCCCCAGCGGCTGATATGCCGCAGTAATACGGTGGCGTTGGCGTCATATTCCGACAGGATTTCCAGATTGGCAGTGCCATATTCCATCTTCAAATCCGTATTGCTTTTGTCCGAGAGATTTATCATTTTTTTCTCTGCATCCTTACGCACGTCCTTTTCGATATCCAGGACAGCGGCATTTTTGCTGGCGCCAAAAGGAAGCTGGTCCATTGGGACCTGGATAAGAGGAAGATTGGAAATGTCTTTTTTCCGGATGAAATTTGCTTCCCGCTCCCGGTTCCAGAACTGGGCATCGATTTCTTCTGCATCCGCAGAGCTTTGGCGGTTTTTTTGACGAAACCAAAGTAAAAAAATAATAAAGCAGATAAATAGTATAGGGATTCCACGCATAGAATGCACGACCTTTCTGTAAAATATTAGTTTGGTGGTGCAAAACATATGCCGGATTACAATTGTTTTTACACCGCTGTTTGTGTCGGAGCGTCACAAACGGTATGATGAATGCACACAAAACTTTTAATGTCTACGCTCCGGAATGGAGGATTTACATGAACTGGTATAGCCGTAAAACGAAAAAAAGGATTGCTGCTGTTATTTGCATTATATTAGTGATTGCCATGATTGCACCAATTGTATTTCAGTATCTGGCATAATATATTTTACCATAATCAGTGCATGTTTTCTGCACATACCAAGTTGCGAAGCAACTTGTATAATTTGCGCGAAGGCAAAGTGAGGATATGTCTGTGCTTGCACAAGACTATCCGAGCG
>CAZSGT010000273.1:0-3638 GCA_964606215.1 uncultured Lachnospiraceae bacterium | reverse complement strand
GTGTGTTCATTACTGGAGATATCCGGCATAGTTGTCTGGTTTTATGAGACGCCCATGATGGAGGCAATAGGGCAGGGGGATTTTATCGAGTTATTTGGAACCTTGGCGGAACAAGCCGGGGAAGTTTGTATACAGCATCGTCACGTAACAGGTGGTGAAAATATAGTAAGGTATGACGTGTATGCAAAGGGTGGTGAAAATGTGTGGACAGAGTGTCAGAAAACGGAGATTCATACACTGATTGATACGATATATTCTTTTCATGGTAGAATCAGGACGAGTCGTATTGCAGAAAAACTGACATTCTGGGATGTTGATTTTGGACTTCATAATTTGCGTTATTTTATGAAAACGGTCGGAGAGAGAATTGCAAAAAATGAATTAGTGGGTTATGTGGCGTGTGTATTTAATCTCAAACGTTTTTCTCTTGTCAACGATTTGGTCGGAAGAGATGTCGGAACCCAGATTATGATTCGTTATGCAAAGGGATTAGAAGCTATATTTGATTCAGGAGATCAGGTAAGCCATTTAGGTGGAGATAATTTTCTTACCTTGTTTCCATTGGACAAATTGGAACAAGTAGAAAAATATTTTAGAGGAGTTTTGATTACATATGGTGCATCCAGTAATGAGAGCGTTTTTGTAAGTGCTTCTGCTGGTTTTTATGTTATTTCAGACATGGATGGGATTCATGGACCAAATGATGTAATGGAAGGAGCATATACGTCCGCAAATATGGCAAAAAAGTCGGGAAAAACGGATGTGATATTTTGGGATGAACAAATTAAAGAGAGACAATTACAGAAGAAGAAAATAGAAGATATGTTTCCAAGCGCATTGGAAAATGAGGAATTCCAAGTGTATTATCAGCCCAAATTTTTATTAAAGAATCAATATAGATTAGTTGGGGCGGAAGCACTATGCAGATGGATTCATAAGGGGGAGATGATATATCCTGATAATTTTATTCCCATATTGGAACAGTCAGTCAATATCTGTAAATTAGATTTCTATATGCTGGACCATGTATGCAGAGATATTAAAAGGTGGATTGATGGTGGGGAAAATGTGGTCAAGGTATCGGTAAATTTATCGAGAAAACATTTGACAGATCCAAACTTACTGAAACACATTCTGGAGATTATAGACAGAAACCAGGTTCCGCATAAATACATCGAAATAGAACTGACAGAAACCACAACGGATGTGGACTTTAGAGATTTGAAACGTGTCGCAAACGGGCTGCATGAGTGTGGTATTAGTACTTCTGTAGATGATTTTGGAATGGGATATTCTTCATTGAATTTAATTCGTGACGTTCCGTGGGATGTGCTAAAGGTAGATAAAAGTTTTCTTCCAGAAACAGAGGATTCCAGTGATGATGCTACAAAGAAAAATGTTATGCTTAAACATATTATAGAAATGGCACAAGGGATAGGTTTGCAGTGTATTGTGGAGGGGGTTGAGACAGAGGAGCATATACAATTGCTGAAAATGAATCATTGTTATCTGGCACAGGGATATTATTTTGATAAACCACTTCCGGTGGAGGTGTTTGAGAAACGGTTAAAAATGTAAAATACGCCAAAATTGTAACGATGTTGTAAGGGGACCTGTAATAAGACTGTAAGATGCGAATGCTATACTAAAACCTGTAAAACATAAAACGTAAAGGAGATTTGCAGTATGAGTATTTTAAAATCTGACAGTTTATGTAAGGTCTACGGTTCAGGAGACAGCAGAGTAGATGCGCTGAACCAGGTTTCCATTTCCATAGAAGATGGAGAATTTATTGCCATTATCGGTACATCTGGAAGTGGAAAATCAACATTGTTAAATATGTTAGGCGGTTTGGACAGACCCACATCCGGAACAGTTACCGTTTCCGGAAAGGAAATTTTCTCTATGAGCGACGAAGAATTAACCATATTTCGCCGTCGCAATATCGGTTTTGTCTTTCAGAATTATAATCTGGTTCCTATATTGAATGTGTATGAGAACATTGTATTTCCGGTAGAGTTGGACGGTTCACAGGTGGATAAAGAATATGTGGAAAATATTATTCAGACGCTGGGGCTGGAGCAGAAATTGACAGCAATGCCAAACCAGTTGTCTGGCGGACAGCAGCAGAGGGTGGCAATCGCCCGTGCCCTTGCATCAAAACCGGCGATTATTCTCGCGGACGAGCCAACGGGAAACCTTGACAGCCGCACCGGTATGGACGTGATTTCACTTCTGAAAATGACCAGCAGGGAGTTTCACCAGACCATTGTAATGATTACCCATAACGAAGAAATTGCATTGATGGCAGACCGGATGATTCGCATTGAAGATGGGCGCGTGGAAGAGGGTGAGGACGCATGTTAAAGAATACAAATGCAGCCGCAGTAAAAAAACTTGGTGCGCGTTCCCTGAAACAGAACCGGACGAGAAATATCTTTGCGATACTTGCCATTATTCTCACAACATTGATGTTCACTACCGTATTTGGACTTGGGTTCAGTATGGGGAAGAATATAAGCATTATGATGCTTCGCCAGCAGGGAACAAAGACGACCATCACATTGCCACAGCCCGATGAGACACAGATTGCCCAGGCAAAAGAGGCAAAATATCTCCATGCGGCAGGTATTCAGATTCCCGCAGAGATGGCGTCGGACGATGAGGGGGAGGTGTCTGTACGGCTGGATTACTATGACAGGACAGAATTTGAAGAAAACTTCGCGCCAGCTATCAGTGATATACAGGGAGTGTATCCGGAAAAGGAAAATGAAATCATGCTCTCGGAGGCGGGGCTGAACGCCCTGAAAATAAAAAAACCCCAGCTGGGAATGGAGATTTCACTGGTGGCAGAATCCGGGAAAAAGACGTTTACGCTGTCTGGCTGGTACAAGGATTATAAATATTCTTTCAGTGCATTTCAGGGACTGGTTTCCCAGGCATATGTGGATGCGTTGGGCAAAACCGTACAGGAGGACGGAGTTCTTTGTCTGTCCGCCAAGGTGGGACGGCAGGATTTGCTGTTAGATGAAATCTATGGTCTGACTCTCCGGAAAGGACAGGAGATTGAGTGTGCCTGGGATGTACAGGAAGAAAGTGCGGATAACACCCAGGTGATTATCTGCACCATAGGATTAATCGGATTGATTATAATTCTCAGTGGATACCTGCTGATTTACAATATTATGTATATATCTGTCAGCAAAGATATCCGTTTTTATGGGATGTTAAAGACCATTGGTACATCACCCTCCCAGATACGAAAAATTGTCAAAATGCAGATTGTAAGACTTGCATTTATTGGCATACCTATCGGTATTGCCCTTGGAACCATTTTATCTTTTCTGGCAGTGCCTGTGACAGTAGAAATGTTCAGCATGGGCAACAAAGAGGGAGTGCTGCCCTCCGACGTGAGTTTTAATCCCTTTATTTATGTGGGGACGATTGTATTTGCCATTATCACCGTGGCTGTCAGCTGCCGTAAGCCGGCAAAGCTGGCGGGAAAAGTGTCTGCCGTGGAGGCATTAAAATACACTGGACAAAGCAGGGTGAAGACAAAGGAAAAGAGAACCACCGATGGCGGGACGCCGTATAAAATGGCATTTCGAAATGTTTTTCGCGAGAAAAAACGGGCAATT
>CAZSGT010000272.1:0-3644 GCA_964606215.1 uncultured Lachnospiraceae bacterium | reverse complement strand
GGTATGCGTGTAGAGTCCATCGATGAGGTTGAGATTATACGCCGCATGACCGAGGGTATCTACGACCACGATGAATATACAAAAGCACTTTCCTGGACCAAATCCAACTGTCCGGAAGGTTTCGATAAAAATCCGCCAAATGTCCAGCGCAACGATGAGCAAAAAGAACGTGACTGGGAATTTGTAGTAAAGATGATGTGTATCATCAAGGATTTAATGAACGGTAACGACAATCTCCCGGAAGGCTGCGAGGAGGAAGCGGTGGGTCACAATGCCATCGCCGCCGGTTTCCAGGGACAGAGACAGTGGACGGATTTCTATCCAAACGGTGATTTTGCTGAGTCCTTGCTCAATTCCAGTTTTGACTGGAACGGCGCCAGAGAGCCATACATTCTTGCCACGGAAAACGACACCTTAAACGGCGCCTCCATGCTGTTTAACAAGCTTCTCACCGGCACCGCACAGATTTTCGCCGATGTTCGTACATACTGGAGCCCGGAAGCAGTGAAAAAAGCTACTGGCTATGATTTAGAGGGCGTTGCCAAAGACGCTGGTGGATTTATCCACCTGATAAATTCCGGTGCTGCCTGCATTGACGCCTGCGGAGAAGTAAAAGATGGTAATGGCAACTCTGTCATCAAACCATTCTGGGAAATGACCGAGGACGACCAGAAAGCATGTCTTACCGCTACTACCTGGAATGCTGCTGACAACGGCTACTTCCGTGGCGGTGGATTTTCTTCCCGTTTCCTGACCAGAGGCCAGATGCCGGCCACCATGATTCGCCTGAACCTCATCAAGGGTCTTGGACCTGCCCTGCAGATTTGCGAGGGCTACACCGTGGATTTACCGGATGAAGTCTCCGACAAACTCTGGAAACGCACAGATTATACATGGCCCTGTACCTGGTTTGCACCAATCACCACCGGCAAGGGCGCATTTAAAACTGCTTACGACGTTATGAATAACTGTGGCGCCAACCACGGTGCCATCAGCTACGGACATATTGGAGCCGACCTGATTACCCTGGCTTCCATCCTGCGCATCCCGGTATGCATGCACAATGTGGACGAAGATAAGATTTTCCGTCCTGCCGCATGGAATGCCTTTGGCATGGACAAAGAAGGTCAGGATTACCGGGCATGTGCCGCATACGGTCCAATGTATAAGAATATTCGATAAGCCAAATTGAAATTATGTTGAGATTGTGATATGGAACATACTTTCTCTCCACCTGAATCCTTCAATTAAATATTAAATATGCCGTCACTTCACAATTTCATTCATTGTGACAGTGGCGGCTATTTGCTTTCTCTTTTGATTTAAAATATCCAGAAAAATCAAAAAAATGGGGACTATCCCTCAGCATCTGTCTTCATTTACATAAAAAACGTGTACTTTTCATCCTTTCCCATCAAAAAAACATGCCATGCTTTGTAATTTAGATTATACCGACTGCAGTTTCTGCCCCAGTTCGAGCACCTGTTCCAAAGTAAGTCCGGAATACATTGCAATCTCCTCAAAAGACAGTTTATTTATTTCTATCATTCTCATTGCAACGTCCATTTTTTCCTGCTCAATTCCCTGTTCAATTCCACGCTCAATTCCACGCTCCCAGATACCTTCGCCTAAATTACACATACTTTTCACCATCTCTTCCCGGTTTCCCTTTAAACCAATCCCAAATTCTTCCAGCACATTATATCGTTCTTCCAATTCTAGTTCTTTCGTAAATAACGCCCCTAACATTCGATGCAGTTCATAGGTTGTGTCAGATGTCAGTTTATTCTTCATCCGAATAATCACGACATTTAATAAATCATACATAGGCTTCCATCGGCTGCTTCCCAGCACATCTTCCTTATGCAGATGAATTCTGTCTATAGTATCTTCTCTGGTATTCATTACTATCCAAATAGAATACACTTTCTTAATTTCATTATATCGCTGGTCTGAAAATTCTCTATCTAACTGCGAAGATATTTCTCTGCTTGCATAAAAAATTCCCCGCATCTCCACATCATATTCAGATGGTTCTTTCTTCTGTGCCTCCACATTGATAATAACCTTTGATACTCCATCCTCTGTCCGAACATAAAAGAGAATATCGAAGTATGTCACTCCTTCGTTCCTCACCTTATTTTCAGTATTCATTCCTGTGATGACAGTGCAATCCCCCTCTTCGTTCACTTTCATACTTTTCTCACAGGCATCTCCCCTAGTCCCCATACCACTAACAGTAATGATTCCACCCTTTCCCTGTCCATTTGTCAACCCAGGGGCAATCGGCGTTTTTCCTATGGAAGGTTCTCCTTCTATTAACTGTTCCACTTCTTTCGGATTCATTCCTGAAAAATCGTCCACGGCACGTACCAGTATGTTCGCTAAGATTTCTTTATCTGCAAGAATCATCTTAGCGTTCTCATCATACTGCGACATACTTTGGACAGCTTCCAAAATCGCTTTCATATTATTCATTCTGCCTCCTTCGTACCTGCAGGAGGCAAGGTCTTCCGTATCAAAAAATCCCATTCCTCACTGCTTTATTCCATGTGACCATAAAGCACTGAAATTCCTGAAATTCAATGATACACCAAGAAAACAAGCACTGTCTCATATTATAAGCCAGCTTGCAATAGAATAGATTCATAGATTTTTCATGCTTCGGTTAGATTCTACCACAGGGAGTTGTATTTTGCAATACTTCCCTTCTGCGGGCCGCCACCCTCACAGAGTGTTTTTACTTTATAGAAAATGAAAATACACATTCCCTTTTTTGAAAAAGTCTTATTTTTCTTATCCAAACTTACACTCTTCAATGAAGAGCATGTTAATGCATCTGCCTCCAGAACAGAAACTTTCTTACCAATGGTAAGCTTCTGCGCCTGGCTGCCATCCAAGGCATAACTATGTACAATTTTGACACTGTGAGGAATTTTGATTGTTTTTTTCACAGGCACTACCCAGTGCATCTCCGATTTATCCTTTGACAGCAACATCCCATCCTGTACTGTCATATATACACTTTCCTCGGAAATAATAAGTTTTTCCAGCACTCTTTTTTATCTTTTGACAGATACCCCCTCAAAAGTGAATGCACCCTGTTCAGTCCTGACTTTTACTGCTGTATTCCATTCTGTATCCTGTGTATTTTGTGCAGAATCCGTTTCATCGGCGGCAAACACAGAACAAACCTGCAAAAATGTGCACATACACAGAAACAGAATACCTGTTATAATTTTTAAACACATAAACTCTGTACTTTTTTGTTTTATCATTGGCTTCTCTCCATTTTTCTTATAAATACATAAACCCTTTTTTGCATATATTCTATTCCTTTTGTCAACAGGTACTTCGCTTTATATTTTATCATGACCATTAAATCTTCTTAATTTATTGTCTCAACATCTTTGTGCAAAAATTTATGCAATATTTCCCCATTAATTTTCAATGGCATACCAGCCGTTTGCTTTCACATGTTTGCGGCTAACTTTGATGTAGTACCAGCTGTCTCCATCTTCTAACGTATATTTTTTCGATTTTTTATATTGCTCCCAATCCCAGTACGTACTCTTTCCCTTTAAATTGATAATTTTTACCGGATGCTTTTGCCCTTTCTTGAAAATAGTGAATGTCACACCATG
>CAZSGT010000271.1:0-3648 GCA_964606215.1 uncultured Lachnospiraceae bacterium | reverse complement strand
AACCTCAATTCCAGATTGGCATAAAATATGAAAATTGTTTTTTCCCCAAATTGACATTCCTTTAATAAATGAATTGATTGTTCGTTGTCGTGGAGTTCCGATAATTAGAATTTCATGTCCTGTCAGAACTCCAAAAAATTTGCGTATTGTATATAAATCTGTAAGAGCCTGTGTTGGGTGTTCTATATTACCACTTCCTGCAGATATAATAGGTACACAAGCACCTTGTGCCATTTGGATGGTTTGCAAATCATCAATAGTTCTCATAACAATGATGTCACAATAGTTGCTAACGATTGTACCCATATCACAAATTGACTCAAAATAAGGCGGTCCGCTTCTTGTGTTATTAATGTCCGAGCATCCTATATAGTGTCCACCAAGACGCACAAATGCTGATTGAAAACTGAACTGTGTTCGTGTGCTAGGCTGAAAAAAGAAGGTTCCTAAGACTTTATCATCTAATACATGATTGTATTTAGAAAAAAGCAAATTTCCTTTGTCAGCTAAATCAAAAAGTTTATTTTGTTGCTCCTTCGATAAGTCAAGTATTGAAATAAGATTATTTTTCAACAAATGAGATACCTCCTTGTAAAAGTACATAGTAATTGGTCATCACACTATCACATAATTAAATATTATTCGCATCACCTCCATATTTAACGGATAATAAATTGTTATCCACCATTTCCAACATCTTACTACATCTCCCCCTAAATGTCACTACACTTCCCCATTTTTTCACCTAAAGTTCCACACCTTTCGTTCCAAATTTTAACCTCTAAAAAAGCTATAATAGTATTACCTACCAAACTACACTTTTACAAAGGATAAAAGAGTGAAAAATTAATTTTTCACTCGGCAAGTATTGTGTCTGCGCTGCGACACAAACATTGCTTTACTCGAAAAAGTCAGCGCAGAAATGAGGTAAACCATGAACAACATCGAACAACACATCAAAAGCTATTTAGACTACTGCTCCATGCAGAAAAGGCTGGATGCCAAAACCATAAAGGCATACCGCATTGACCTGACCCAATTTGCTGGCTGCATTGATGAAGCAGAACCGTCAGCCATCACCCAGGACGCACTAGAAAAGTACATCTCGTGTCTACACCAAAAATACCAGCCAAAGACAGTCAAACGGAAAATCGCCTCACTCAAAGCAATCTTCCACTATTTTGAATACAAAGAAATTATTGAACAAAATCCCTTCAACCGGATTCAGATAAAATTCAGAGAGCCCGTCATTCTTCCAAAAACAATTCCTCTGCATACAGTGGAATCCCTTTTGAAAGTCATGTATGCAATGCAAAGCAATGGCAAAACTGCACGGCAGCGCAGGGACGCCCTCCGGGATATCGCTGTCTGTGAAATGCTGTTTGCCACAGGAATGCGCATATCGGAACTATGCTCATTGCGTGTGCAGGATGTGAATCTGCAGGACGGAACCATTCTCATATATGGCAAAGGTTCCAAGGAACGGCGGCTTCAGATAGGCAACACGGATGTGATTTCTATCTTAGATAAATACAAAACACATTTTCATTACGAAATAGAAAACTGTCAGAGTTTCTTTGTAAACCAGTCCGGCAGTCCCCTCTCCGACCAGACCGTCCGCAGAATGATAAACAAATACGCAGAGCTTGCTGGAATTGAGTTACACATTACGCCACATATGTTCCGACACACATTCGCAACCAGTCTGTTAGAAGCGGATGTGGACATCCGCTACATACAGGAAATGCTGGGGCACAGCTCCATTAACATTACTGAAATCTACACCCATGTAGCTGTTTCCAAACAGCGGGATATCCTTGCCTCAAAACATCCCAGAAAAGACTTTATACTTCTTTAAACTACGAGCGTCACGCTTTGCCTTCGCGTAAATCAAATAACAGCAATCTATGCACCAAATCCCATTTGCATAGATTGCTGTTTTTGTTACAATAAGCTGACTCGCAAAGCGTGACAGCGTTTGTTTATCTCTATCTCTTCATCTTCCTGAAAACCGCCGAATAAACCGGCAGCAAGCTTCCACTTATTCGCTGCCAAGCGGTACTTTTTTATACCGGAAAATTCTGGAAGGCCTGTGCCCTGCATTGGATGTCATCTTTCCCGTATCTTCAAGCTTCTCAGAAATTGTCCGCCGAAATGCCGCCTGAAGAAGCTTTTTCCCGAGAATAATCTCATACACCTCCTGCAGTTCACTGATGGTAAATTCCTGAGGCATCATGTGAAATACGATATCTGTATAATTGATTTTTCCCCGAAGGCGTTTAAGCGCTTCCTCAATAATCATACTGTGATCAAATGCGAGCTCCATATTCCTGACATCTTCTATGTCGAACCATTCGGCTCCCTCGGTTTTTGCCTGATTGATATCAACCAGCGAAATATATGCACAGCTGACAATCCGCATCCTTGGGTCGCGCTCCACGCTGCCGAAAGTATAAAGCTGCTCGCTGTAAATATCGGTAAGGCCTGTTTTTCTGGTCACCACTCGCTGTAATGTATCTTCAAAGGTCTCCTTTTCCCCGACAAAACCGCCGGGCAGGCTGTAACAGTCTTTATAAGGATAGTTTTCCCGTTTTACCAGCAAAATTTTCAGAGACTGCTTGTCCAGCTTCCGATAATTGTCTGTCGTATCTTTCATCACGCCAAAGACGATTGCATCCACTGTAATCGAAATGCAAGGATAGTTCTCCGGGTGATAATGATTCAGGAATTCCTTTTCGCCCTCGCTCACTGCTCTGTCTTTCCCTCTCATGCCCATGTTTCCTCCATTTAAGTCTTTACGCGCTCTGTTTTCATCTGAAAAATACGATTGTATCCCCTATCTACTGCCATGTATCGAATGCCGTTGTTTCCCTGATATCTGATACACCTGTCATGGCCATAATCAGCCGATCCAGACCGATTGCAAAGCCGCCAAAAGGTCTGCCCTGATATCGGTCAAGCTCTTGAAGATATCCTTTGTAGACTTCTTTGTCTACCCCAAAAAGCTCCATCATGAATTCCTGCATGGACACATCCATGATACGCATATCACCGCCACCCACTTCAATGCCATTCAAAAGGATATCGAAAGATTCCGTCTTTACCGTAATCAAATCCGCCGGTTCCGGTATGGTCTGATTTCGGTCAATGTGCAAATCCAAGGGTTTCGCAAAAATATGATGCTCCGGCATGATTTTGCCATGAATATCCTTTTCCCCGGTAGTAAGCGGCAGGTAAGAAACCAGCTCCAGAACAGCATCTTTGCACACATGTTGAAGCAGTGCCCTGGCGGTATCCATCAGTTCATCCAAAGAATCCACCTGCATCTCCATATCAAGCTGCATAAACTCCCGCAAATGCGTTTCCGGAGCGTCCTCATGCACAATCGGCCGGAAACAGTGTGCAAACTGATAGTATCTGTTATAACCGGAAAGAACCAGAAGCATTTTGTATACCTGCGGCGAATCAGCAAGGCGCATCGTTTCGCCTTCTAACATAACCGGAAATGTGGGATTATAGGGCTCTCCAGCATATTTCGTCAGCACAGGCGTGTCAAATTCCATAAATCCGTGTTCCTCGCAGAATTGCCGGGTCCTCCTTTTGATGTCATTGCGAAGCGTAAGGCATTCTTTGACTTTGGGATACTTC
>CAZSGT010000270.1:0-3650 GCA_964606215.1 uncultured Lachnospiraceae bacterium | reverse complement strand
CCTTCTCCGGGCAAAATTCAGTACAAAATGCCCGACTACGAGTACGTTTACCGTGCCATCATGAGAGCATCGACCAATTAAGTAGTCAGCGGATACATGGTAGTGTTCTGCCAGCGTGATAAAATGCCGCAGCGGAAGCTCGTATTCTCCTGTTTCATACTTGGAATAATGCTGCTGGGAAATTCCCAGAACTGCCGCTATATCGCTTTGGGAATAGTCATGATCTTCACGCAGCTCCCGAAGTAAATCTATCACGCTTTTCAAAAACACTCCCCCCTTTTTGTCAAGCGTACCATACATATAATACTATGTATTGATTTTACATATTAAATCATGTAAAATACATATAATTATATGTAAAGAGGAGAGAGCTTTATGGATAGAACAACCTGTGCATTTACGGGCCATCGACCGCATAAGTTCCCTTGGAAGTATGATGAAACCGATAGCCGCTGTGTAGCGTTAAAGACTGCGCTGACAACGCAAATCACAAAGTTAGTCGAGGCCGGCGTAACAGACTATTACAGTGGAGGTGCGGATGGCGTAGATTATGAAAAGCGTAGTATTATGTAAAGGCACATCATAAAAACGCGAGGAAACAGAGGAAAACATCAAAAAAGACTTAACATAATAACCTCCATGTTATAGGATGGGATTGGCTACGGCCAAAAGAAAACGGAGGTTATGAATATGGAAAACACCAGAATGCCCCTAAAAGAACTGATTGACACTGCAAAAAAGCGATTGCAGGAACTGCAATACGCACCAGCAACCATCAATGCGTTTTCGCGTTATTGGAGAGAACTACTTGAATATGCAGATGAGAAGCATTCCCAATATTTTAGTATAACGCTTGGTGAAGATTATTTAAGAGAGATTTGCCACATCAATGTGGTAGAGGGAACAAGGGATCCAAATCTGCCAAGGTGGAAGGTCAATCCCCCAAAAAGAGCGGTTTATTTGTTGGCAGATCTTCAGAACAGCGGCAGTGTCTTGCGGAAGTTGAAAGAAAAATATACGCCTATTCCAGACTGCTTCCTCGAAGTGACAGAGCATTATTATGCTGTATGCAGAAGCCGCTATAATGGAGATGCAACCATTCAAAGCAAGAAGTTCACAGTAGAAAGATTTTTGATCCATTTGGATCAGAGAGGAATCCATGCTGTTGAAGGAATGAAAGAAACAGACATATCCAGTTTTCTGAGTACAATGACCGCTTGGTCTCCGCGTACTGTATCCTCGGCAGTTTGTAATCTGCGACAATTTCTCGCTTTCCTCTGCCAGGAAAAGTATACCAACAGCGACTTCTCAAAATTTCTTCCGAATGTTCCCAGCGGAAGGGGCGGCAGGCTGCCTAATGTATGGCCGCAGGAATCTGTACAGAAAATGCTGGATTCCATTGACCGGGCAAATCCGGTTGGGAAACGCGACTACGCCATTTTACTTATTGTTACACAGCTTGGCTTACGCGACAGCGATATTCAAAATCTGAGGTTTGAAAACCTGCTTTGGCAGGAGTGTCGCATCCGCCTGGTGCAGACAAAAACCAAACGCACATTGGAATTGCCATTAAGTGAGGAAATCGGATGCGCAATTATTGATTATCTGAAATATGGCCGTCCAAAACAGGATACTTCGGATTATGTATTCGTCCGCCACTGCGCTCCATATGGAAGATGCGGGAACTACTATCATGTCATGAAAGCCAGGTTAAGGAGCGCAGGCCTTCCCTTTGACCGAGAAAAATCTCATGGTCTGCATACACTTCGCCATACACTGGCAACTCGTTTGCTGGAACAGGATATTCCTGTACAGACTATATCCGAAATTTTAGGACATGCCAGCGTTCGTTCTACGAAAACTTATTTGCAGGTAGATCTGGAAGGATTGCGGAAATGTGCAATAGACCCTGACGAGGTGTTTGCTAATGCCAATGAGTAAAAGAGAAAAAGAATTCAATTTCACAGGACCCCTCGCTGGGGTTATTTCGCGTTTCCTGGAAGATATGCGTTCATCCGGGCGGACATATCGTGTGGAAGGATATTATCTGCAAAACATCGCTTCCACTGCGGAACAGATGAACTTGGAAAAAGATTGTCTGACAAAAGATTTTGTGGAACTTTGGTGCCAAAAGAAGGAGTTTGAAAGCCACAAGACCTGGAGCAACCGAGTCGTCGTTATCCGAAAACTTGCAGATTATATGCGAGTCCGCGGCATGGAAGCCTATGGCCCTCCTGCCGCAATTCCGAATAAGCCTTCTGATTTCACACCACATATCTATACCGATTCCGAGCTGAAACGGATTTTTGAACAAGCGGATCTTGTGCCTTCCCGCCCGAATTGTCCCAATAGAGGTCCTGTTGCCTCACTGCTCTTCCGTATGCTCTATGGATGCGGATTGCGTATTTCTGAGGCTCTCAATCTTACCATGGAAGATGTAGATTTGGATTCCGGTGTACTGGCTGTGCGTAACAGCAAATTCGGAAAAAGCCGTTATGTTCCCATGTCCCAAACGCTGACCGAACGCTGCAAACAGTATATTTCGCTTACAAGAAATATGGCATTGTCCGATGCCCCCTTCTTTCCGGCGCCGGATGGCGGACATTATTCGCATAGAGGGATTTATGCAGCATTTCGATATATCCTCGAAAACGCTGGGATTCCACATACCGGACGCGGACCCAGGATCCATGACTTCAGGCACACTTTTTCCGTGCATTGTCTTAGAAAATGGGTCTTGAACGGAAAAGACATAAATGCCGCGCTTCCCATCCTTTCTGCGTATTTGGGACACAAGGACCTAAACGCAACCCAAGGTTATTTGAGATTGATGGCAGATATGTATCCTGAAATCATGAGAACTTTGGAACTACATTTTGGTGATGTTGTACCGGGAGGGAAATTCGATGAAGAAAACTGACTTTCCCAAAGCAGTCTCAGATTTTCTAAGTGTTTATCTCCCCTCGCAGCGCAATTTCAGCAAAAATACAATTTCATCTTACTGTGATACGGTGAAACTGCTTTTGCGCTATTGTACAGAGAAAAGAAACTGCTCTATTGAACGGCTCACGCTCAAGCAAGTCAACCGTGCGTTTATCCTTTCTTTCCTGACATGGTTGGAGGAGGAACGCCGATCGTCTCCATCTACCATGAACCAAAGACTTGCCTGTATTCATACCTTTTTCCGATTTGTACAAATATCTCACCCGGAACTGCTCGACCAGGCTCAGCAGATCCTTGCGATCCCATTTCGCAAAAGACCAACCCCCACTGTTACATATCTCAGCGCAGATGATGTAAAGCTCCTTTTATCTCAGCCGAACAGAAACACTCGAAATGGCAGAAGGGATCTTACACTTCTCAGTCTTTTATATGATTCCGGCGCCCGTGTTCAGGAAGTGGCTGATCTGACAGTAGCTTCTATACGCCTGACGCCTCCGGCTCAGGTTACTTTAGTAGGAAAGGGAAACAAGGTCCGCGTAGTTCCGCTGATGAAAAATACTGCACAGCTTCTTCAAGGATACCTTGCTGAGAATCACCTGGATACGCCGCACAAACTCCAATATCCCCTGTTCATGAACCAACGGCAGGAAAAGCACACCCGGGCTGGAATATGTTATATCCTAAAAAAGTATGCAGTACTTGCGCAT
>CAZSGT010000269.1:0-3658 GCA_964606215.1 uncultured Lachnospiraceae bacterium | reverse complement strand
TATGGCGTGTGAGGCGTACCGGCGTTTGAAGGAGGAGACCGGATTGGAGCTGTGCGCATCCCATGGACTGTTGTCGGAAGAAGAAGTCAGACAGTTAAAAGAAGCGGGTGTTTCCAACTATCACTGTAATATTGAGACGTCCAGACGTTTTTTTCCGGAAATCTGTACGACCCACACTTTTGATGATAATATTGAGCAGATTCGGCGGGCGCAGAAGGCGGGACTGCATATATGCTCTGGCGGGATTATCGGTATGGGAGAGACCTTTGAAGACCGGGTGGATATGGCGCTGATCCTGCAGGAGCTGGGAGTAAAATCTATTCCCATTAATGTGCTGGTGCCTATACCCGGGACGCCTCTTGCGGATATGCCGCTGCTGGGACAGGAGGAGATTTTGCGGACCATCGCCATGTTCCGGTATGTGAATCCCGATGCATACATCCGTATGGCGGCAGGGCGCAATCGTTTTCCATCTGGTGGCAGGGAGTTGTTTCAGTCTGGCTGCAATGCTGCCATTACGGGAGATATGCTGACAACCACGGGAAACAATACTGCCATGGACAAGGATATGCTTGCCGGGCTGGGATTTACCATGTGATGTCATGGGGAATCCGGCGTTATACAAAACAAGGTAAAATATGCATGTGCACACAAGAGCAAGCGGATGTTGGAGCTTAAATAAGTAAAATATATACATGTGTGCAAAAAAAAGGAGCAGAACTCATGGAAAAAACAAAAACAAATATACAGACATATGGAAAGGGAATGGCAACCCGGGATGTGGCAAAAATTGCAGTGTTTACAGCGATTACCTGTGTTCTTGGACCTTTATCCATTCAGATAGGACCGATTCCCATCTCATTTACGAATTTTGCCGTGTTTCTGTCACTCTATGCGCTGGGATGGAAGCGGGGCACCATCAGTTATCTGGTATATCTGCTGATTGGTTTCATTGGACTTCCGGTTTTTTCTGCATTTAGCGGTGGTGTGGGTAAATTGTTTGGACCTACCGGCGGGTATCTGATTGGTTTTATTTTTATGGCAGTCATTGCCGGAGTAATCATTGACCGCTTTCCGGAAAAGTATGCGCTTCACGGGCTGGGACTGGCAGTGGGTATGGTAGTCGCTTATGTGTTTGGTTCTTTGTGGCTGAAAGTCCAGGCGGGGATTACACTTCAGGCGGCGATTGCAGCGGCAGTGCTGCCTTTTATTGCCGGGGATTTGATGAAGATTGTCATAGCCATGATTATCGGTGTCCGTCTCCGCGCCCAGCTGATGAGAGCGAAATTGTTTTAGCGGGTGCGTTGTTGCGTTTTTTTCTGAAATGGTATAACATAGGGTAAAATACGGAGCGGTTTTTGCTGGAAGAGGAGGCACGCAGCATGAGTGCAGGTATGGAGACACCAAAGATTTTAAAAAATAAAATATATTTATACATGACTGAATTTTTTGCAGGTATGTCAGTAATGGCAGTGGAGTTAGGAGCCAGCAGGCTCTTAGCTCCATACTTTAGTTCTTCCCAGATTGTCTGGACAATCATCATTGGAACGATTATGATTGCCATGGCTTTGGGAAATATCTATGGAGGGCGCAGTGCGGATAAAAATCCGGACCCGGCAAAGCTGTACGGCAGGATTTTAATTGCCGCAGTGTGGATTGCTGCGATTCCGGTGTTTGGAAAGTATGTAATTCTACTGATTTCCGGTGCATTAATTTTTTCTGTTAACAGTCATTTTCTCATATGTGCTGCCTTTGCTGCCTGCATGATAATCTTTGTCTTTCCTTTGTTCCTGCTGGGGACAGTGACTCCGTCCCTGGCAAAGTATTCAGTAAGCAGTCTGGATGACAGTGGAAAAACGGTGGGGACGCTGGGGGCGTTTAACACCATTGGAAGCATTATTGGAACCTTTGTGCCTACCTTTGTGACAATCCCTGCAGTGGGTACTTCGGTGACATTTCTGATTTTTGCAGGGATATTGCTGGTGCTTGGACTGCTGTATTTTATCAGCACTAAAACCGGGTTGAAAAAATCTGTGGCAGCAGCCGTATGTATTCTGCTGTGCATTCTTTTTGGCGCAAAGGACAGCTTTGCGTTCTGGGAGAGCGGGCTGCTTTTCGAGGGTGAATCCGTCTACAATTATCTTCAGGTAAAGGAAAATGAAGAGGAAGTCATTTTATCTACCAACGTTTTGTTTGGGGTGCAGTCGGTTCTGATGAAAGAAGACGGGCTGACTGGCATGTATTATGATTATGCCATGGCGGCGCCTTTTCTGGCAGAAAGGGAAATAGAGGAGCAGGAGATTCTCATTTTGGGTATGGGCACGGGCACTTATGCCAGACAGTGCCGGAAATATCTGGGAGATATGCGGATAGAGGGGGTGGAAATCGACCAGTCCATTACAGAATTGTCCAGAGAATTCTTTGACTGTCCGGCGGATATACCGGTAACAACCTATGATGGCAGGGCTTACCTGAATGCGGTGGATAAAAAGTATGATGTGATTATGGTGGATGCGTATCAGGATATCACCATTCCCTTTCAGATGTCCTCGGTGGAGTTTTTCCAGCTGGTGAAGGAACATTTGACGGAAAATGGTGTCATGGTGGTAAATATGAATATGCGGGGGAGTAAGGAGGGAAACATTAACCAGTATTTGTCAGATACCATTGCCAGCGTATTTTCGGAGGTGTATACCGTGGATGTGGCGGGGGCGACCAACCGGGAGCTGTTTGCCAGTGACAATCCGGATATGCTGTCAGTGATGCAAAGAAAGGTGTCCGGCGTAGGGGACAGCACATTGCAGTCCATGATGGAGAACGTCCAGACGGAGATGGAGCCCTACCAGGCGGGAAACTACCGGATGACAGACGATATGGCGCCGGTGGAGCTTTTGGGAATGCAGGTGATAGACGACCTTATAAGGGAAGAGGTGGAGTACTATAAGTCCATTTATGAAAAAGATAGCATCCAGGGTCTTTTGGAGCAATTGTAGGAAAATGTGGAAAAAATGAAAAAAACTCTTTACCAAAGAGGGCAAAGGGTTATATAATAAAAAAAGTTGGGAAAATCACCAAAAGCAAGAGAAG
Organism: uncultured Lachnospiraceae bacterium; assembly: GCA_964606215.1. Classification (GTDB taxonomy): domain Bacteria; phylum Bacillota; class Clostridia; order Lachnospirales; family Lachnospiraceae; genus CAZSGT01. The sequence continues at coordinate 571 of CAZSGT010000269.1, read as the reverse complement.
AAATGAGGAATGGAAGTCATGAAAAATGGAATTGAAATCAGATGGCACGGCAGAGGCGGCCAGGGTGCCAAGACCGCTGCACTTTTGCTGGCGGACGTAGCCTTTAAGACGGGATGTAACGTGCAGGGATTTCCAGAGTACGGTCCGGAGCGAATGGGCGCGCCGATTACTGCCTTTAACCGTATTAGTTCAGAGGTAATTCGGGTACACTCCAATATCTACACACCAGATTTTGTGGTGGTTGTGGATGAAACCCTGTTGGATTCAGTGGATGTTACGGCAGGTCTGAAAAAGGAAGGGGCTATTATTATCAATACGCCGAAGAAAAAAGAGGATATCGAACAGCATCTGAATGGATATGAAGGAGGGGTGTACACAGTAGACGCCCGGAAGATTTCCATGGAGACGCTGGGAAAGAATTTCCCCAATTCCCCCATGCTTGCGGCTACTGTGGCGGTGAGCAAGGTGATGCCAAGAGAGGCGTTTATCCGGGAAATGCGTACCTCATATGAACATAAATTTGCAAAGAAGCCGGAAGTGATTGACGGAAATATGCAGGCGTTGGAGCGTG
>CAZSGT010000268.1:0-3667 GCA_964606215.1 uncultured Lachnospiraceae bacterium | reverse complement strand
GTATTGGAGGTAAAAAGAGTGATAAAAAAAATTTTCACAAAGTTCATGAAACGTGGGGGGATTTTCCTTGCCCTTTGTATGACGGTTTGTTTTTTCACGGCTTGTGGGGACGGACAGGAGATACAGGGCGGCGGGAATAAAATTGTTGTGTTTAATTACGGTGATTACATGGCGCCGGGGGTTACGAAGCAGTTTGAGAAAGAGACCGGGATTGAAGTGGTTTATGAGGAATTTCTCATACCGGAGGCCATGTATACGAAATATAAGACCGGTGCGGTGGATTATGATTTGATTTGCTGTTCGGACTATATGTTGGAAAAGCTCATTGATGAAAATGAGGCATTGGAAATTGATTATGCATCCATGCCAAATTATAAAAATATCGGGGAATTTTACCGCCGGATGTCGGAGTTTTTTGATGAGGGAAATAAGTATACCGTGCCGTATTTTTTTGGAACGGTGGGGATTTTGTACAATACCAAAATGGTTGACGAAGAGCCGGACAGCTGGGATATTTTGTGGGATGAAAAATACAATAATAAAATAATCATGCAAAACAGCGTCCGGGATACGTTTATTCCTGCGCTGATGAAACTGGGATATTCCATTAATACCACCGATAAGGAACAGCTGCAGGAGGCAAAGGAATGGATTGTCCGGCAAAAACCCCTGGTGCAGTCCTATCTGGTAGACGAAATCCGGGATGACATGGCAAATGGAGAGGCGGCCATGGGACTGGTGTATTCGGGGGAGGCGGCAGTGGCTATGGACTATAATGAAGATTTGGCGTATACTGTACCGAGGGAAGGCACAGATATGTGGATGGATTCCTGGATGATACCAAAGACCAGCAAAAATAAAGAGGGAGCCCAGCAGTTTTTGGACTTTTTGTGCCGGGAAGACATTGCCCGTGAAAACTTTGAGTATGTGTACTACAGTACCCCAAACCAGGCGGTTTACGACAGTCTGGATGAGGAGACCAGGGAAGATTCATGTATTTTTCCATCGGATGAGATACTTGCAAAATGTGAAGTTTTCAAGTATCTTGGCAAGGATATGGAAAAGTATTATAATGAACTGTGGAAAGAAATTAAGGCGCATTAAATGAAATAGTGCAGGAAAGAGGAGAATTATGTTAGATGGAAAAAAAGTATTGTACAGCGGTATGCAGGCAACGGGAAACCTCACCCTTGGAAATTATCTGGGGGCGTTAAATAACTGGGTGAAGCTGAATGAAGATTATACCTGTTTTTTTGGCGTAATGGATTTGCATTCCCTTACCGTACGGCAGGATCCGGCGCAGTTTCGAAAGAATGCCAGACGGCTTATGATGTTATATATTGCAGCAGGGCTTGACCCGGAGAAAAACTGCATTTATTTTCAGTCCCACGTGTCTGCCCATGCAGAGCTTAGCTGGCTGCTCAGCTGTTTTACCTATATGGGCGAGTTAAACCGTATGACCCAGTATAAGGATAAGGCGGCAAAACATTCCGACAACATCAACGCAGGTCTGTATACATATCCGGTGCTTATGGCGGCAGATATTTTACTGTATCAGGCAGACTATGTGCCAGTGGGCGTGGACCAGAAACAGCATCTGGAAATTACCAGAGATATTGCAGAACGGTTTAATGGAATATACGGGGACGTCTTTACTGTGCCGGAGCCTTATATTGGCAAGAAGGGCGCAAAGATTATGAGTTTGCAGGACCCGTTAAAGAAGATGTCCAAATCCGATGAAAATCCAAACGGAAGCATTTATCTCATGGATGATGCAGACACGATTATGCGTAAATTTAAGCGTGCGGTGACGGATTCCGATACCCAGGTTCGCTATAGTGAGGAAAAACCTGGCATCAGCAATCTTTTGGATATTTATATGGTTGCCACAGGAAAGACCATTGAGGAAGCAGAAAAAGAATTTGCCGGCGTCGGTTACGGAGAGTTTAAACAGTCCGTGGGAGAGGCAGTAGTGGCAGTGTTAAAGCCGCTGCAGGAACGCTATGCGGAGCTGGAGAAAGACAAGGCATATATTGACGGCATCATTAAGGAAAATCAGGGCAAGGCGGCATATTATGCCAATAAGACTTTGCGGAAGGTAAAGAAGAAGCTTGGTCTGACAGAGATGATTCGATAAAAGATTTATGCCACGTGATTCCAGAGTTTTGGAGACGGATGGCAGGAAATGAGGTTAGTGTGAAAATATGTTTTCACACGCGAGTTTGTGTCTGCGCGCACTTGACACAAACTCGTCATGCGCAGGAAACGTGCGCAGAAGTGAGGTTCATTATGGCAGGTTCTACGTTTGGCAGCCGGTTTTGCATTACCACCTGGGGCGAGTCCCACGGTAAAGGGCTGGGTGTGGTGGTGGACGGTGTTCCGGCAGGGCTGGCACTGGATGAAAGTGTGATTCAGTCTTACTTAAACCGAAGAAAACCGGGGCAGACAAAATATTCTACCCCCCGCAAGGAAGAGGATGAGGTGGAGATTTTATCCGGAGTGTTTGAGGGAAAGACCACGGGTACCCCGGTTTCCATGATTGTATTTAACAAGACCCAGCGTTCTGGGGATTACGGGGATATTGCAACCTACTACCGCCCGGGACATGCAGATTATACATTTGACGCCAAATACGGCTTCCGGGACTACCGGGGAGGCGGTCGCTCCTCCGGCAGGGAAACCATTGGCAGAGTGGCAGGCGGCGCCATTGCCTGTGAGATTTTAAAACAACTGGGTATTCAGGTGATGGCATACAGCCGTGCGATTGGGCCTATCCAAATAGATGCCGGGCAAATATCCCGGGAAAATATTATGAAAAGTCCGCTGTTTATGCCGGATTTAGAAGCATCGGCGCAGGCGGAGGATTATCTGATGAACGCCATGAAGCAGCAGGATTCTGTGGGCGGTGTGGTAGAGTGCCTGGTGACGGGCATGCCTGCCGGCGTTGGAGAACCGGTATTTGACAAGCTGGATGCAGACCTTGCCAAGGCAGTGATGTCTGTGGGAGCTGTGAAAGCCGTGGAGATTGGAGACGGCGTGGCGGTGGCAGAAAAGAATGGTTCCCAGACCAACGACAGTTTTGTGATTCAGGACGGAAAAATTGCCAAGAGCACCAATCATGCCGGAGGAATTTTAGGTGGATTAAGTGATGGTGGGGATATTGTACTGCGGGCTTCTTTTAAGGGAACGCCTTCCATTGCCAGAACACAGACCACCGTCAATAAGGATGGGGAAGAGATAGAGATTGCCATCCGGGGCAGGCACGACCCAATTATCGTCCCCAGGGCAGTGGTAGTGGTGGAGTCCATGGTGGCATTGACACTGGTGGATGCTTTGTTTGCATCCATGACATCGCGGATGGACCGAATCAAAGATTTCTTCATATAATGTAGGGAGACAATTGTCAGAGGATGTCTCACACAGAAGACATTTATTGACGGAAATGAGGAAATCATGGAACGATGGCAACGGGGAAATCCCAATCCCCCGTGGGAACGGCGTCCGTTTCCCACTTATTGTGAAAGGGATGTTCCACCCGATGAATATTTTTCCTATCCGGGAGTGAAACCCAAAAGCAGGGACCTGGTGGTGGAGAGCAACACCATATACGAAATCGATTATGATTGTCTGGCATGCCGCCGGAATGGAGGAAAAGGAGTCACATAAC
>CAZSGT010000267.1:0-3681 GCA_964606215.1 uncultured Lachnospiraceae bacterium | reverse complement strand
ATTACACAGAGAACGTCAAACCCAATTTTGATATTGCCAAAATCCTTATTCATCATATCGGCAGCACCTTTTCTAGCTTGATTCTAGCACAAGTCGCTTAGAAATGTAATATATAGATAAAAATTTTCTCCCCTATTCGATTATACAAAAATATGATACACTGTTAATAATTGGGTTGAGTGTTACGGTCTCACATTTATGCGGTGTCTTTATGTTCAGCTATTTGGGGGATGTTGCATTAGAAAAATCATACATGGAGGAAGATATGAGCAAGGAAACAGAGAGAGGAAATTTCTCGGGGAAAATAGGGTTTATCATGGCGGCGGCAGGCAGTGCCGTGGGATTAGGAAACATCTGGAGATTTCCATATTTGGCGGCAAAGGATAACGGCGGCATATTTTTGCTTTGTTATATTATTTTGGCGGTGACCTTTGGGTTTACCCTGCTGACAACCGAGGTTGCCATTGGACGAAAGACGGCACAGGGACCGTTGACCGCATATGGCGTGATTCATAAGAAATGGAAAGGCGTCGGGGTTGTCGCCTGCCTGGTGCCAATCATTATACTGCCATATTACTGCGTGATTGGCGGATGGGTAATAAAATATTTTCTGGCGTTTGCAACGGGAGCATCAAAGGCTGCAGCGGGAGACAGCTATTTTACAGGATACATCACAGCCCAGTGGGAGCCGATTATATGGATGGTAGTATTTTTACTCGCCACTGCCTTTGTCATTTATTGTGGAGTGAATAAGGGAATTGAAAAGTACAGTAAAATTCTGATGCCGGTGCTTTTGATGCTGGTGCTGGGGATTTCCATCTATTCACTGACCCTTCGTTTCACGGATGATTTGGGAGTGACAAGGACCGGTCTGCAGGGTTTAAAGATATATCTGGTGCCAGACTTTACTGGTATGACGTTGAAAAAGCTGATGGTTGTCATTATGGACGCCATGGGACAGCTGTTTTTCTCCATAAGTGTTGCCATGGGAATTATGGTTACATATGGCTCCTATGTAAAAAAAGACGTCAATTTAATGCAGTCCATCAATTATATAGAAATTTTTGATACCATGGTTGCAGTGCTGGCGGGAATGATGATTGTTCCGGCGGTATACATTTTTATGGGTACGGAGGGAATGGCAAAGGGACCCAGTTTGATGTTTGTTTCTCTGCCAAAGGTATTTGACGCCATGGGGGCGGTAGGGCCTGTCATCGGAGTGCTGTTCTTTGTCATGGTACTGTTTGCGGCCATTACATCTTCCGTTTCTGTCATGGAGGCAATTGTATCCAGTTTTATGGATGGATTTGGCTGGAGCAGAAATAAATGCGTTGTAGTTATTACAGCATATGCGCTGGTGGGTGGCATTGTGGTGTGTCTGGGATACAATCTGTGGTATTTTGAGATTGCCCTGCCAAATGGAAATACAGCGCAGATTCTGGACATTATGGATTACATCAGTAATAATTTGTTAATGCCTGTTGTTGCCATACTTAACTGTATTTTAATCGGATGGGTGGCAAAGCCGGTTACGGTTATTGAAGAGGTAGAGAACGGTGCACATAAATTTAGAAGAAAATACCTGTATATAGCCATGGTCAAGGTGATTGCGCCGATACTAATGTTTATTTTACTGCTACAGTCCATAGGAGTATTTTAACTGTAAGCAGGACATGTGGTATGGGTGCGGCAGTTTAAGGTGAAAAAATAAAAGTGTATGTGGGATGCTGTGAAATACATTATGGAGCTATGGAAATATGAGATTGGATGAATTAAAGACAGGGCAGAGTGCCAGGATAGATAATGTGGAGGGAAAAGGTGCATTAAGACACCATCTGCTGAATATGGGACTGACGCCGGACACGGTTGTCACATTGCAAAAGGTGGCGCCTATGGGCGACCCTATTGAAATTTCTCTCCGGGGCTATGAGCTGACTTTGCGTCTGGAAGAAGCAAAGAATATAGAAATTACGCCTGTGGATGTAGACAGTGTGTCTGTGAAGGACGCCGGAATGCCAAAGGAGACCAGCGAGCGCAGGGAACAGGTGGCGCATCCGGGAGTGGGAGAGCTTGGAAAGGCGGACGACTATCACAAGAATAAAATTGGTGAGAGCATCCCGAAGGGCCGGCCGGTTACCTTCGCCCTTGCCGGCAACCAGAACTGTGGGAAGACTACGTTGTTTAACCAGCTGACGGGAGCAAAACAGCACGTGGGAAACTTTCCGGGAGTGACAGTGGACAAAAAGGATGGTGCATTGAGAGGACATCCGGAGGCCACGGTGACAGATTTGCCGGGGATTTATTCCTTATCCCCCTATTCCAGTGAAGAAATTGTGACAAGGGACTTTCTGCTGGTGAATAAGCCGGACTGTATTATCAATATTGTGGATGCATCCAATATTGAGCGCAACCTCTGTCTGACCATGCAGCTGATGGAATTAAATATTCCTATGGTCCTTGCTTTAAATATGATGGATGAAGTGCGTGCCAACGGGGGAACGGTGCATATCAATGAGCTGGAAGAAATTCTGGGGATTCCGGTGGTGCCGATTTCTGCGGTGAAAAACGAGGGTATTGAAGAGCTGATTGACCATGCCCTGCATGTGGCAAGATACCGGGAGGCACCGGGAAGAATTGATTTTTGTACGGACAGTGGAGAACAAGGAGATAAGGTAGGATCCGTGCACCGGTGTATTCATGCATCAGCCCATCTGTTAGAGCCTTTTGCGGTATCTGCCGGGCTTCCGGTCCGGTTTGTGGCGACAAAGATGGTGGAGGAAGACCATCTGGTGGAAGAGGCGCTTGGACTGCCGGAAGAACAGAGGGAGGCGTTGGAGCATATTATCTCCAATATGGAGAAAGAGGGTGGCTTAGAGCGGAAGGCGGCTCTTGCCAACATGCGTTTTTCCTTTATTGAGAAATTGTGCCGAAGGACGGTGGTAAAGCGGGGCGAGAGCAGAGAGCACAGAAGGAGTTTGTCCATTGACCGGATTTTGACTGGAAAATACACAGCAATTCCTTGTTTTATGGGGATTATGGCAGTTGTCTTTTTGATGACCTTCAGCCTTCTTGGCGCATGGCTTTCCGATTTGATGGGAATGGCGGTGGACGGTGTGGTTGCCCTTATTGACCGGGGACTGACCCTCTGGCGCATTAATCCGGTAGTACATTCTCTGGTTATAGACGGAGCCTGCAACGGCGTGGGAAGCGTCATTAGTTTTTTGCCAACCATAGTGACCTTGTTTTTCTTCCTATCTATTTTAGAAGATACCGGATATATGGCGAGAGTTGCCTTTGTCATGGATAAACCTCTTCGCAAAATCGGACTTTCCGGAAGAAGTTTTGTACCGATGCTCATTGGCTTTGGATGTTCGGTGCCGGCGATTATGGCCACCCGGACATTGTCCAGCGAACGGGACCGGAAGATGACGATTTTACTGACGCCATTTATGAGTTGTAGTGCAAAGCTTCCCATTTATGCACTTTTTGCCAGTGCATTTTTTCCGAAGAGTTACCGTGGGATTGTGATGTTTGGGCTGTACTTTTTTGGAATCGTCTGTGGAATACTGTATGCGCTGCTTTTGCGCATGACAAAGTTTAAAGGAGAGCCGGTTCCCTTTGTAATGGAATTGCCCAATTACCGGATGCCCGGTATAAAAAGTGTCGGCCACCTGATTTGGG
>CAZSGT010000266.1:0-3685 GCA_964606215.1 uncultured Lachnospiraceae bacterium | reverse complement strand
GGGCTGGTATGGTTACCTTCAGACTGCCGCCCTCACAATGGGAGATATCCGTGCGGTTATATACGCCCTGTCTGGTGGTGGTAATGAGCCGGACAATCGTATCTGTATCCAGTATACCCGCCTGCCATACCGGCACATCTACTGTAAGCTCTCCCTCACCTACATTGATAGCAACCACAAATTTCTGGTTATCCTGAAATCTGGCATAGCTGATAAAATCTCTCTGCCCGTGGAGGAACATAATCGAACCTGTCTTAAGCGCCTGATTCTCTTTGTGAATACGGATGAGCTGTTTGTGATACTCAATCAGCTCTTTGTCTTCCCTGCCCCATGGATATGTCCTGCGGCTATCCGGGTCCGTCCAGCCGCACACTCCCGCCTCGTCTCCATAATAAATCGTCGGTGCACCGGGCCAGGTCATCTGAATCATAACCGCCAGGCGCATAACCGCCTTATTCACACCCTCATCCGCTGCATGGGTCCCCATGGAAGCAACACGCCCCACCCGTCGGTTGGTACGGGTAAGAAACCGGGAGTGGTCGTGATTGGACAGCTCATTCATGGCAACCTGCAAAGACTGGGTATTGAACCTGGTCATAAAATGCCGCATGGAGCCAAAGAAATTGTCTGCATTGCCCAACATATCCTGTCTGTACTCATCACTGTGCTTCTGCATTCCTGTAAGGAACCAGGTCACCGGCTCCATAAATGCATCATAGTTCATTACGGTATCCCACTCGTCTCCCTGCAGCCACTCTGTAGGCTCTCCATAATGCTCTGCCAGGATAATGGCGTTGGGGTTTGCCTCCTTGACGTTGCGCCGGAACTCCTTCCAGAAATGATGGTTGTACTCTGTGGAGTGTCCTAAATCTGCTGCCACGTCCAATCTCCAGCCATCCACATTGTAAGGTGGAGACACCCACTTTCTGCCGATTTGCATTATATAATCAAACAAAGTCTGGGACTCTTCGTAATTCAATTTCGGGAGGGTATCATGTCCCCACCAGCCGTCATAACTGCCATTGTACGGCCACTGCTCCTCATAAAACTTAAAAAAGGAATGATAGGGGCTGTCCTCCGCCACATATGCACCGGCTTCATATCCCTCCTGTCCCTCGTAAATCCGCTCTTTGTCCAGCCACTTATTAAATGAACCACAATGGTTAAACACACCATCCAAAATAACCTTCATGCCCCTTCGGTGTACTTCTTCCACAAATCGGGCAAAATACTCATTGCTGGCATTCAGATTGGCAATGTCTGTTACACGGGAAATATATTTTTCCGCCTGGGAATTTTCACTGACTCCCTCTGGCAGATTTTCCCCTTTTTCCACTACAATCTTCCCAAAATGAGGGTCAATGTAGTCATAATCCTGAATATCATATTTATGATTGGAAGGCGATACAAACATAGGATTCAGGTAAATGCACTCCACGCCCAAATCCTGAAGATAGTCAAGCTTGGACCACAAGCCGGCAAGATCTCCTCCGTAAAAGTTCCGCACATCCATGGCTTCCGGATATCTATACCAATCTTCCACGTGCTTTACAGGCTCTCCTATGTAATTGTACTCGTTGTCCTCCACATCATTGGAAGGATCCCCATTGCAGAAACGGTCCAGATACACCTGATAGAACACGGCGCCCTTTGCCCATGCAGGAGTAGTATATCCCGGTGATATATGAAAATGATAGTATTCCTCTTCGGTCTGGGTTACACCAACCGCATTATAAAAACAGCACAGATTACCGGAAAGTATCTTGAAACAATATGCAATCTGCCTGTCCTGCAAATGAATGACCGCCTCATAGTAGTCAAACAGCTTATCCCCCATGGCATATTCCATCAAAATCTCTTCTCCGTCTGCAATCAGATACACTTTATCTACATTACATCTGGCAGTACGAAAACGGATTCGCACATCATCCCCCGGCATTGGCTCTGCCGGGCTCCTGTAAAACTCCGTTCCGTCAGAAAACAACGCCTTCTCATTAAATATCGTTGACACATTGTCCACATATAAAAATAGCTTTTCCCGCTTGGACAGCATGTGAAACTTCAAATCAAAATTCATGTTCTCCTCCTAAACTGTACAGATATTTCTATTTTATACTATTTTTCGTGCTCTTACAAGTTTATTTTTGGTTTACGTTTTCGCGGGAGTGCTCATCTTCCCCGATTTCCTTATAAAGCAAGTAAACGGGAGTACATCGCATGATGTACTCCCGTTTGGAGAAGGTATTTTTGTTACTTATGGGGTGTAGCAAAAACTATATAATGTATTGGGGTTTACAAGTAATACTATACCACTGGTCCCCAATTAAGTGTGCACAAACTTTACAAAAATGAACATGTATTTTTGTGCAAATTGTCGACAGCTTTTTTCCTTTTCTCTTTTTTCTCCTGCAAATATGGCGAAAAAACAGATTTCTGCCATTGCTTTTTAGCATTCCACCAAATACGCTACTCAAACAATGCCTCAAACTCTTCCCTGCCAATACGCTCTTTCTCGATGAGAAGCTTGGCACACTTATGCAAAATCTCTATGTTTTCTTCCAGCATCTTCTTTGCCCGGTCATAACACTCGTCAATAATACGCTTAACTTCTCCGTCAATAATACCCGCCGTATTCTCACTGTAAGAAACTGTATGGCCATAATCCCTGCCGATAAATACTTCCTCGTCATCGTCATAGTTAATCATGCCCACCTTATCCGAGAATCCGTAACATACCACCATGTCTCTGGCAACACTGGTAGCCTGCTTGATATCCTGTGAAGCTCCGGTAGTAATGTCGTCGAAAATAATGGACTCTGCGATACGCCCTCCCAGCGATACCGTAATATCCTGCAACATCTTACCTCTGGTGTTAAACATCTCGTCTTTTTCCGGCAGCGGCATAGTATAACCCGCCGCACCGTTTCCTGTAGGAATGACAGAAACTGCATGCACTGGTCCCACATCCGGAAGCAGATGGAATAATATAGCATGTCCTGCCTCGTGATATGCGGTAATCTTTTTATCCTTCTCAGAAATAATTTTACTTTTCTTTTCCGGTCCAATACCAACCTTAATAAAGGATTTGTTTATATCCTCCTGAACAATATACTTCCGTCCTTCTTTTGCACAAAGAATCGCCGCCTCATTCATAAGATTCTCAAGGTCTGCACCCGTAAATCCTACAGTTGTCCGTGCAACCTGCTCCAAATCCACCTCTTCTCCAAGGGGTTTCCCCTTGGCATGGACATGAAGAATATCCTCTCGTCCCTTCACATCCGGACGTCCTACCGAAATCTTCCGGTCAAAGCGCCCCGGTCGCAAAATAGCAGGGTCCAGAATATCCACACGGTTGGTGGCAGCCATGACGATAATTCCCTCATTGATACCAAAACCGTCCATCTCGACCAACATCTGGTTCAGGGTCTGCTCCCTCTCGTCGTGTCCACCGCCAAGACCCGAGCCACGCCTTCTTGCCACCGCATCAATCTCATCGATAAACACAATACACGGCGCATTCTTTTTTGCCTCCGAAAACAAATCCCGGACACGGGAAGCACCCACACCTACAAACATCTCTACAAAGTCTGAACCGGAAATACTGAAAAACGGCACCCCTGCCTCTCCTGCCACCGCCTTGGCAAGCAGCGTCTTACCGGTTCCGGGAGGTCCCACCAGCAAAGCG
>CAZSGT010000265.1:2750-3694 GCA_964606215.1 uncultured Lachnospiraceae bacterium | reverse complement strand
GCTTGTGTTATATAAAAATTCTTCGTTATAAATGAGCTGGCTGGGAAAGTCTGCCAGCATTTGTATGTTATAAAATCTGTTCTCCATTTACATAGAGATGGTGTCCGTTTGCTTCAATCTGTGAGGTGTCTCCCTGAAACTCGGAGATGTAGCTGTCTGCTGTTAAACTCCACGTTGCATGGTCTTCCAGGGATACCTTTACAGTGCCTGCGTCTCCGTCAGAGTTTATGCTGCCCTCAAAACGGCTGGTTTCGGATAAAGTCATATCCAGAGAAGAAATTTTGTCCACAATGATATTTCCCTTTAAGGTCTGTTTCTTTGCAGTCAAAGTCACATTGCCGCCGTTGGCGCCCTGGGTGCCCCAGCCTCTGGAAGAAGAATTTCCCTCCACCCGTAACAGCGTATCGTTTGCCGGATACAAGGTTACATTTTCCAGGTCAATCTTGCAATCCGTGTTGGTAATATAAAACAAGTCTCCGGTTTTTGTGGTAATGCTGCCGCCCTTGGCAGAAAAAGCAGCCTCTCCTACATCGGCGTCTCCGGACATGCTCTGGTAAATCATTATGCCATGGATATTTTCAGAGGCATCCCCCTGATAGGTGCCCGTCATATTTCCAGTCACATCGCAGTTTTCCAGCGCGACGGAATTTTTCCCTTCCACAACAATGCCTTCGCTGGCATTCGCCTTCCGGGCGGAATTTTTCACTTTAATATCTGCAGTAGAGTAGACTGCCGGGCTTCCTGTTCCGTTTGTCACATATGTGCCGCCGTCCACGGTGACGGTGTGGTAATAGGCCACCGGCTGGCCCTCCACCGCCAGCCAGGAATCGCCGCCGGTGCCCAGCAGGCCGCCCGCCTCGTCAAAGCCGCAGACATTATCCAGGCCCAGGTCAATATAGCCCTCCCCATCGTCATAGAACACGTTCAGCTCCAGAGCTTGCACC
>CAZSGT010000265.1:0-2740 GCA_964606215.1 uncultured Lachnospiraceae bacterium | reverse complement strand
GAGGCGTTCATGGTTGCGCCGCCGGTGGTCTGGATTCCGCCGGAATTATTTTGTGTGGTACGTATTTTGCTGTCGGAAACGTTGACGGTGGTTCCCTCGCCATAACTAAATATGCCGTTTCCATTCACCGCATCGGTATTAACCTCTGCTCCGGAAATCGTTACGGTTGCCTTGTTCAATGCCAGCAATCCCGCATTTGCGCCATAGAAATCTCCGTTCTCCGTGTTGGAAGAAGCCCCTCCGCTTTTGCGAATGGTGCTTTCGTTCAATGTGACGGCAGCGCCATCTATACGCAGGGCGTTTTCATCGTCTCCACTGGATTCGTAGGTCTCCCCGGATTTGTCGGTGTCCGTATCAATGGTTGTGACAGCAGTTCCGTTGGAAACCGTATCACTGCCGCCAAAGCCGTTTCCTGCCTGCAAATTGCGCACGATTATCTTTGTCGCCGTATTGTTCTTATCCAATGTAATTTCCAGCACTGCGTCCTTTACGATATCCTTTGCGCTGCCTTCGGCTTCTCCCTGTAGCTGTTCCAAAACAATGTTTGTCGTGTCTGATAAAGAGAAGGTAATCGTCTCTCCGCTCTCTTCAAAAGTCTTTCCTCCCGGTGCGCCCTGAGGTGGCTGTCCCTGAGAAGAATCGTTTTGCGGCGCATCGCCCTGAGGCGGTTGTCCCTGCGAGGAATCGTTTTGTGGCCCATCGCCTTGAGGTGGCTCTCCCTGTGGTGGATTTCCATTTTCATCTTTTTGATTTTCGTTGCTATCGGAATCGCCAGGTTTTGCCGGGGGTGTTCCGTCCGGTTTTTGATTTTCCGGCATTCCATCTGTACTCTCATTTAATGTCCCTGTCTGAGCAGTAATGGTGTTTCCGTCTACCTGAATCACTTTGACAATCTGGGTGCTGTTCTCCTCCTTTGAGGAAGTATCGGAACATCCGGTTATGGATAGCATGGTTAAAACCGCTGCACAGATTCCAAAGAATATTTTTTTGTTCTGCATAAGATAATCCTCCAATATTTATTTCCGCAAAGCCATAAGCCGGGCAGACATGTACAGGTCTATTTGGCGGCTGTCGCATTACGATAAAATCATATTAGAAGATAAATTTGAAAATCTGGCAAAAAAATGGTGAACAGGGTGTGAAATTTTTCTCAGAATGGATTGATGGATTCCCGTCATTCCTCCTCAAACTCATCCCAATGATTTTTAAAGAAATTATAATAAACCCGGATATTTTTCAGCTCCGTCCACTTGCTGGTGCACATTTTTTCTTCATCCAGATTATAAATTTTGGCATGCTTCATGGATAATAAAAAAGGGGAGTGGGTGGCAATGATAAACTGGCATCCAAAGAAGCGGGCAGATTCTTCCAGATAGTTTACGAGTTCTAACTGGCGGGCGGGAGAAAGGCTGTTTTCCGGCTCGTCAAGAAGATACAGACCGTTTTCCTGTATCTTGTCTGTAAAATATAAAAAGGCAGATTCGCCGTTGGAGTGTTCCCGCACGTTATCATGGAGCTGTTCCCTGACATATCCCGATTTGGTTTTCCTTCTGGACGCATTCACTTTCACAAGCTCATCATAGTCAGCCATAGAGTGCATCTGGAAATGGGAAGATTTCTTCTGGTAGTATTCCTCAAACAAATCCTTGCGCCGATGGTCAATTCCTTCATTGATTCCCCGGATATTCAGCATAAAATCGAACACGTCATCGCTGGTAATAATCCGGCTGTGCTTCGGCAACTCCCGTACCAGCACATGCTCGCACATCTCCACAAAATTATCAAAAAAATTCGTCCGGTTATATAAGGTATCTCTTTTTATTTTCAAAGCTTCGGCAATGACATTTAATGCGGTGGTCTTGCCGGAACCATTTCCGCCGTATAAAATTGTAACGGCATCGTCAAAGTTTAATATGTGGACACCATGTTTTGTCAGGATTTGAAAGGGATAGACCGTATTATAGCATGTCTCTTTAATATGGTGTAAGAACATCTCTTCACCCTCCGGGGTGGGGAATGTAAATTGGGATAAATATATCATGGAAATCCTCCGTTTCATTGCAACTGGATTGTGCAGGTGCGAAAACCCAATATTATCAATAGCATCATTGTATCATTCTAGCATAGCCCGTGGGAATTTACCAGAGCAGGCAACCCGCCAGTGTTACAACAAGCTGTCCGGCAATATGCGACATTTTCACTGTCAAACCGTGTCTCCCTTGTTATTTACATTTTCAGGCACGTTTGTTATAATGATGCGAAAACAACGGCAGTATATTGTGAACAACAGAGGGAGGTACAGATGGCAAAGTATATTATGGCGTTAGACGCCGGAACAACCAGCAACAGATGTATATTATTTAACAAGAAGGGCGAAATCCTTTCGGTGGCGCAGAAGGAATTTACCCAGATATTCCCGGAGCCGGGATGGGTGGAGCACGATGCAAATGAAATCTGGTCCACGCAGCTTGGGGTGGCAGTGGAGGCAATGTCAAAGATTGGCGCGTCCGCAAAAGACATTGCCGCAATCGGCATAACCAATCAGAGGGAGACCACCATTGTGTGGGATAAGGAAACGGGAGAACCGGTATATCACGCCATTGTGTGGCAGTGCCGCCGTACATCGGAGTATTGCGACAGCCTGAAAGAAAAGGGAATGACAGATACGTTCCGGCAGAAAACCGGGCTGGTCATAGACGCATATTTTTCCGGAACAAAGTTAAAGTGGATTCTGGATCAT
>CAZSGT010000264.1:0-3706 GCA_964606215.1 uncultured Lachnospiraceae bacterium | reverse complement strand
GCAGCTGCAGGAGGCATACTTACAGGATATGGTTTACTATGAACAGTTAAAGAGCCAGGCAGGAAAACATGCTTACAGTGAAGCGAAAGAAAATATTACGGGTCTGCAGTCGGAGCTTATTTCTGTCAGACAGCAGGAGGCAATTGTGAATGTCCAGATTGCCGAGGCGGACAGAGAAATCAAAAAACGTCAGATACGGGCTCCCAAAAAGGGCGTCATCACATCCATAGAGGAAAAACTCAAGGGCGGGGAAAAATACAAGGAAGAGACATCAAAGACCGGAATTGACGTTATTAAAATGACGGACAAATCTTTCTGTTATGTGGCGAAAACCAACTTATATGAAAACTTTTCCGAGGGCGACAGGGTGAATATGAATGTTTCCGGAAAAAATGTCAAAATGAAAATCCGAAAGATTGAAGGTATACAGGGTGAAAGTCAGAATCCAGACAGTACTGTTACGCAAAGTGAGGAGAAGAGGATGTATCTGGATTTTGACGGGGACGTTTCCCAGCTGGATGCATTTAGCAGAGGAAGCATCCATGAACTAATTGACAGCAGGAGGAATGTTTTGGTAGTACCCTCCCAGGCAATCATAAAAATGGATGACAAAAATTACGTGTATGTGGTTGGTAAAGATGATATGCGGGAAATAAAAGAAGTAGAAATTGGTGCCAGCGACGGAAATAGTACGGAGATTGTCAGCGGTATCGATGAAGGCACCCAGGTGATTTTGAAATAAGCGGACTACTATAAAAAACAGTCGCAGCATGGAGGCTAGATATGAAGAGGAAGATGATACGAGTATTAGCGGTAGGTATGGCATCTGTATTTGTCCTGAGCGGATGCGGGAACAATGAAGCGCTTCCGGAACTGAAAGAGTCAAGCTACCAGTCAGAGGAAATTGTGAAGGTGGAGCAAAGGGATATAGAGGATGTGGAGTTTTGCTCCGGATATATTATGGGAGATTTACATGTGCTGTCTTTTGAACGGGATGGAAAACTGGAGGATATAAAAGTGCCTTTGGGCAAGGAGATACATAAGGGAGATGTGATTGCTACCTTGTCTAATGAGGAGATGGATGAACAGATTGGGGAGATGGATACCCAGATTGCAGACCGGAACAATCAGAAAACCGATGCGGTTGCCCTTATACAAAATGAGATTGCACAGAGAAATCTGGAAAGAAAATATGCGGAGCAGGATGAAGATAAAAAGGTCTGTGACATTGAGATTCAGAAGCTAAAACGGAAAATCCAGTACGAGGAAGATATATGCAGGTTAGAGCTGCAGGAGATGAACGCAGAGAGGGACAAACTGGTAAAGAAGCGGGAGAAGGATAGCATTGTTGCGCCGGAGGACGGACAAGTGATTGATTTATCCCCGCGGGCAGACGGAGACGGGTTCATTCAGGTTGGAGATGAAATTACTGCGGGAAATGCAGTTGTGTTTTTTGAGGGTAATGGAAAACCGTATCTGGTCTCACCTCTGGAAACAGCATCAATGGAGGGAACAAGTGCCGATATGACGGGGAAACGTCTGGTGGCACAGTGCTCTGCCGGAGCCTTCGAGGTAAAAGAAAAAAAATACGGAAAAACGGTTTCCAGGGCAGCAGAAAAGCTGGGTTATGATCTGTTGAAGCGGTTTGAGGCGGTAGAGAAGGATGCGGGGTTTGTCATGGGAGAACAGGCGCTGTTAGAAATTCACAGCAATGAAAAGAAGCAGGTGCTTGCCGTTCCAGTGGAGGCGTTGGAGCGGGACGGAGAGGAGCGGTACGTGTATGTGAGCAAGAATGGAGAAAAAGAGAAGCGGGTGGTAGAGGTTGGAACAACCACCAGTACAGACGCAGAAATCACCAAGGGACTTACCGAGGGCGAGGAGATAGTAGTATACCGTTATGAATATTCTGGAATACAGAGGGAATGGGAGATGGAAGAGACAGTGAAGAGAGGCAGCTTTCAGGATACCGAATTGATAGAGGGCTCACCAGATCGGGAGGACCGGGAGATACAGCAGATTAAATATACCGAAGAAAAGGGAACTTTCCAGAAACTTGTCGTAAAGGAAGGCGATACGGTAAAAGCCGGAGACGTGGTAGCCTATATTAAAGGTACAACAAAGGAATCGGAAGTTTTGCAGGCAGAAATGGCGTTGGAGGAAGCAAGAGAAGCAAGAAACCAGGTGGACACCGATGCTGCCCGGCAGTTAAAGGATTTAAATAAGAGTCTGAAAGAGGCAAAAGAGGATTACGAAAAGGAAAGCCTGCGCCTGCAAATTCAGAGTGCGAATCTGCAGTACAGCTCCGGCGTCCGCAGTGCAAATGCCGCTCTGGAAAAGGCGAGAAAGGAATATAACCGCCTGTATGAGAAGTATACTGGCGAGCCGGTTCGGGCAGGGATTTCCGGAAAGGTCAAGAAGACCACAGAACTGAAAAAGGGTGAGGAAATTACAAGTGGAGAGATTATTTGCAGTATTGAAAAAACCAGTAAAACCTACTATAAGCTTTCAGACTGGCAGGTACATCCGGGATGCAAGATTACCCTCACGGATACCGATGGAAAAAATCATACTGCGAAGGCAATCGGTATGTACCGGTATTTTGAAATGCCAGTTGATGTAGCTGACTACGAAAAATGGTACGCCACTTCTATGGCTCTGGATAAATATTATGATGAAAATATTTCCATAGAAAATATGGAGGTACAGGGACTCAGCATGAAGGATGTTCTCTGTATACCAACCAATGCAGTAGATGATGGGTATCACAATGGATATTGGACCGTATATGTGAAGAATGGAGATTCTGTGGAAAAACGGGACGTAAAAATAGGTTACTGGGGTTGGGAAAATGAGACTTGCTATGTTTATTCGGGTCTGGAAGAAGGAGATGTGGTGTTATGTTACGATTTACAATAGGAAAAATGCTTTCGAAGCGCTGGATGTGTATCTGCCTGTTAATCGGCAATATTTTGTTTATCGGAATTGCAGCAAGCAATCCCATGTACTTCCAGGGTGCTTCGGACAAAATGATGCAAAGTAATTTTGCGTCGGCAAGTAAAGAATTGTCCCGGTATATCGGATTCATAAACATGGAATCCAAATGGAAGATTCAGGATGGGAAAATAACTGGTAAAATGACGGGACAGGTGAACGAAGAGGAAGATATTTCGTTAGAAAAACTCACCACGCTGGTGGATGAGTCCTTTCATATTCCTGTGAAAACGCATGTGGAGTATCTGCAGTTTCCGTCTACAAAAGCGGTGGTTTCCATGCGGGAGACTCCCGAGGGCAATTACTGTCCGGCGTGGTTCAGTGATTTAAAGGAGCACGGAAAGATTACGGCAGGTACATGGTGGGATGAAACAAAGGTGGAGGACGGGGCGATTCCCTGTGTTGTCACCCAGAAGGCAAGCATGAGCCAGTCCTTTATGTTGGGACAGACCATCACCTTTCAGGAGGGTATAGACGAAAAGACAGGTAAACCACCGGTATTTCAAATTGTTGGTGTATTTGAAAAAAATGAGGGTGATGATACATACTGGTACCGGAATCCTTCAGAATATGTTATGGAGCTGTTTATATCTGATGAGGCAAAAGAACAGTTTTTGAAAGATGTGACCTTTGGGGAAAGTGTCAGGGAGTATTACCGGAATATATATGCGGCACTGGACACGGAGAAGATAAATATTTCCAATGCCGGGCAGGT
>CAZSGT010000263.1:0-3710 GCA_964606215.1 uncultured Lachnospiraceae bacterium | reverse complement strand
AGATTTCCCCTTGCGTAAAATATTATATATTCCATTTACAAGCTCATTAAAAGTATTTGATGAGTTAATCTCATCGCTTACCTTTTTTACTAGACTTCCAGAATCTTTAAGTGATAAGTCCTTAAATGTCTGATAATTTGTATAAACCAAACAATCCTCAAATGTGCTAGAGAGAGCCTCTTCGTCTTTTTTATTATAATTAACTTTTACAGGTGTTTGGTATGCAACACGAATAGGAAATTCATATGGTGTTTTCTTAATAATCTCTTTCTCTTCGAAAGGAAGGTCCAGAAGTTCATCTAAATCACTTTTTTGAATTAGCCACTTATTTATCGTATAATTACTACTAATGAGCCCTTTTTCCCTTTCTGGACGAGCCGCTTTATGATATCCTTCTTTCTCTGCGGAATCCAAATCTGCAATAACAAGTGTAGGCAAACACATTTTTTCAATCAATGATCCCAAGCGATGAGAATGCCGTCCGTTTATACCAAGGATAGAAATATACCTTTGATACAACTTGGAATATTTATTGCGAATAAAATGAGGAAGTAGCATAAGTTCAGCTGAGCCTTCAACTAAAATTGCGGCATCAGCAAAAAACAAATCGCAATGCGTTGTCTGTAGATAACGCGTGACAAATTTATCTGTTTTGTCCTCTTTTCCAAACACATCAGATAAGTTTATAACTTTTGATGTTGCTATATCTTCTTCCGTACCTTCTGCTAAACGTTTAAAATATCGTAAATCCGCAAAATTGCTTTCTCTTGCGATATGGCTTGAGTGGGTACTGATTACTAATTGCGTGGAAAAGTTTTTACTATTTTTGATAAGTTCATGGTTTGTTAGGACATCATATGCTTTGCGAATAAATACCTGCTGCACTTGTACATGGAGATGGGCTTCCGGTTCTTCAACCAATACTAAATGTAATGGTTCAATCGCTTTGCTGCTATCCTTTTGTATTTGACCGGCTTTTCCTTCACGCATCCAATCGTCTCTATAGCTCATAAGACCAAATACCATTGATATCAGATTCTGATATCCAAGACCATTATACTTCTCTGGCAATTTCAAAGTTTCATTTTCTTTGCTGAGAGCATATTGTACAGATGCATCATGTCTTAAGGTTTCACCGGTGGTCATTTTTGTAGCAATTGTAATTTTGGGATTATCCACTCCCGGATACCCCAAATCCTCTAGCTCCTTGATTGCCGGCTGAAATTTATTGGCAAGATTTTCATCGAACACTTTCTTGGCATCTTCTGTTGCTTTTAATATATCCAAGTCCTCTGGGGATGGGACTTTTTCAGGGTCAAGATGTTTATCATAATAACCTCGCAATTGTTCGGACAACTGTTTTTTAGATGAATTATTATTATCTGGATTGTCAGGGTCTGCAAACCCTCTCTGTGCATCAATCATATCTACTTTAATAATTCCTTTTAATGGACGTTCTTTAAAACATTCCATTTCAAAAGGGGTTTGTTGTAGTTTGTCCATATCTGTTTGGGCAGGATCAAGAATGAAAGTCTTGATAGAAAAATAGTTGTTTAGATTTCGATCCAAAAAATCACATAAATCTTTCGGATATAAATGGATGTCTGTCTTTTTCCGCGCCTTTTCTGTTTTTCTGGCGGCAACATTAGCTTCCCGGTAATCCGCAAAAAATTTGGCGATGTCTTTAGGCAAAAAAGCTAAGCGTACACCTAATTTACCGCCATGCCATTTCAATGTCGGAATTATGTCTACAACATAATAGATTTCATCACATGGAACATCTAACCAAATATCCATTTTGGGTATTAGTGAATCCCATTCTAGTAAGTCCTCAGGTTCTTTGCAATCCTCCTGCACCCATTTTTCGCCAATTTTATTGATATATGCACGCTTCGACACTGTAATATCGTTAAATGTAAACTTTCGGTCTGAAAGAAATTTCCCAAGCGCATCCATAGCAGATGTTTTGCCACTGTTATTTGCACCAACAAAAATAGTTGTTTTTTCGCTAACGTCTATGCGGCATTGCGACAATTTCCGAAAATTCTGAATATTTATGGTTTGTATCTTCATTTGAGTCCCTCCATTAGCTCACAGTAATTATTTTGAGTAGAATTATATCATATATTGCAAATAATGGCAAAATAGTTTCAGAAATGTAAATTCTCTCCATTTAGAGTTATCCTTATCTAGAATAAACAATATACCCAACAAGAAATAATCACAAAGAAAATATTTAAGAAAGCAAATTAAATCTTTCATGGTATCAATAGCACAAATAATCATGGTGCAAGATATTATCTTTGTATCATCCGTGACATCTACACACAAGCAGCGCAATAAGAAATGTACCAAAAAGAATTAACAACATTAAAACCTCATATGCACCACCTCCCTTCTTCCATAAGTCTGGGAGGTTTCCACCTTGTAACCAGGTTACTTCCATTTATAATGTATCATGAACCTTCAGTCCATGACTCTATTGTGCCCTCACAAGCAAGCTTGTTCGGTCCACTAATATTATAACATAATTCTCATTTTCTCACAATATTTATTTGTTATTTTTCCTATATACCCACTCAATATATTCCTTTCTGGTCGGTCCTCCAAACCGGGCGGCAATATCATCCAGCGTGGAATCCGCAGGCATTCCTATTTCCTTTAAAATCCGTCTTCGCAATTCCAATTGGCACTGGATAGATTTTTCCTCCCTCGGTTTCCCTGTCACATCCTCCACCATATAGATTGGAATCCAGAGGAATGTGGCAAATCCCGCCGTAAACCACTCTCCATTCCTGTCAGCAAAAACATCCTGGTAAATATCCGGGTTAACCGTAAAATGACTGAATCCCCAGTATACCTCGCCAGTCTTTCGCGAGCAGGCAAATCCCAAATCAATATCGTTTTCTTCCAGACGTTTATGTCCAACAATCGGATATGTCTCCCACAAAATTTCGTTATCCTGCGCCAGCTCCATGGGATACATCTCCACATCCGCAAGGTCTTCCGGCATCATATTCCCATTTTCCGTCACAATCCGGTATTGGCGAAACAGTATGGGCTGTGCCATCATGGGATGTAAGGGATGGTCAACTGGAACCCGGTCCCATTTCAGTACATCCCGTCCTATACCAAGTATCAATCCATATGTGTATGCAGAAGGTGATATCTCTACCCGGAAAATATCTCCCGGTCCATATTTCACACGAACCCGCGTTTTCTCATGAAAGTTCGCAATCACTTGATGATACTCTTCCGGCAAAGAAGCAATATAGCGTTTCGTGTATTCATCAAAGCTCTCTCCCGACCGCACCAGGGGCAGGGGAAGCATCTGGTCATTCTGACTGTTAAAACCGCCTACAGAGCTTACATGGTCACCGTCCTTCTCCATAATCACCTGCAGCTGTTCCCGCATATACGTGGGCGTCATCAGCATAGACGGCGTCCAGGGCTTTTTCCTTCCCCGACTGGTTTTTGGAATCAGAAGTATCCGGTCCTCCGTTTCCTCCTCCATGTCAAACTCCTGATAATAATCTGCGTTTGGTTTATCTCCCTTTCCGATATACTTCTGTTCAAAAATCATTTTCTTAATGATATTCCCCTCAAAAAAAGTTTCCGAGCGTTTCTGTAAATTATGTGTCGCGGAATATTTAACAACCTTATCCCAGCCTTCCTCTCTCCAGGCTGACCTCTCCTCCATCACTACCCTG
>CAZSGT010000262.1:0-3716 GCA_964606215.1 uncultured Lachnospiraceae bacterium | reverse complement strand
AATCACACGTTTTAAATCCTGGTAGTGGTCGTCGGGAGACGAGGGATGGCTGGAGCCGTGCAGAGGGTAGGTTTCACCATAATTCATTACATCTGCAATGATAAACAAGTCTGTACCACGAATGGATTCGTTGATAACCGCCTTGCCCTCGCCGGTACTGTTTCGCACCAGACTTATGTCAACGAGATAGCTGTCTTTTTGATAACCCAGAGTAGTCAGGTCTCCGGGGTTGGAAGCGAAACTTTTTTTTCTTCGGTGGACAATCTGCTCGTCAATCTGTCTGCCCAGGGTGACGCTGGTGTTTAAGTTAATAATCCGGAGGGGCGCCACCGGAATGGCGTTTTGTACATTTCTATCTGTCATGATGAATCTCCCATTTCTGTAATCGTATTGTATTTTCCAAAAAAAACGGCACTTCATAAATATAAATCTTTTTTTGCCTTTCGTCAATAAAGTGCTTTATTTTTTTTTCAGTATATGGTATAAAGAAATGTGAGACTTTATCTCGATTAAATTTTTTAGAAAGCATGGTTACAACAACGATATGTTGTTTGTATAACAGAATGGAGGACATTGTGAGAAAGATTAGCAAAGGAATGATATTAATAGCGGTCACAGGTATGATTTTGACCGGCTGTGGTACCAAAAGTACAGATGGAGTGAATCTGGACAAGTATATGGAAGGCGGACAGTATGACGGAGTAGAGATAAAAACTGCAGATGTGGAGCAGAGCGTGGAAAATGCCATTCAGACTGCTTTGAATAATAATGTGGAGTACGAGCAGGTAACCAAGGGAAAAGTTAAGGATGGCGACACGGTCAATATTGATTATGTAGGAACCATGGATGGGGAAGAGTTTTCCGGCGGTTCCGCTACGGACACAAATCTTGTGATTGGTTCTAACAGCTTTATCCCAGGTTTTGAAAGCGGGTTGGTTGGCACCAAGATTGGCAAAACCGTAAATCTGGATTTAACTTTTCCGGACCCATATGAGTGGAATGAGGAGTTTTCTGGCAAGGCGGTTACCTTTAAGGTGACAGTGAATTATGTGCAGGGAGACCCTGTGGAGCAGGAATTTGACGACGATTTTGTAAAAAAACATTATACCGGTTATACCACGGCAAACGAGTATGAGGAGTATCTCCGGGAGCTTGCAGTGTCAGATTTAGCATGGTCTGCGGTAGATGAAAATATGAAAGTCTCCAAATACCCGGAGGAGTGGATAAATGACAAGGTAGAGCAGTTATATGCTTCTTATTCCCAGATGGTCAGCCAGTATGGTATGAGCATGGAAGATTATATGACAAATATGGGGACGACAGAAGAAAAATTTAAAGAGGAAACGCTGAAAAAAGAAGCAGAGGTATATGTAAAGCAGAAAATGATAGCGGAGTATATTGCGGCAAAAGAGGATATCAGCGTATCGGACAAGGAATATAAGGAGCAGCTGCAGACCTATATGACAAATGTAGGTTATGACAGTGAAGAAGAGTTTTTAAAGTATTATGAAGATAATTTTGGTTTTGATATGAGTGTCATGATTAAGGAGAATCTCTTGCTGGGCAAGGTGCAGGAGTTTATATCCGAGCATGTCAAAGAGGTGGAAGGTGAGGCGACGGTTACGCCGCTGCCGAAGGCAACGGACGCACCGAAAGCAACCGATGCGCCAGAGGATACGGATACAGCGGAAGATGGCGGAGATTCTGCAACGGATGCACCGGATGTGACCGATGCGCCAGAGGAGTAGGTGAAACCGTAAGAAATGAGGTCATTCATAAGATGGATAAGTATAAAATCTGTCAGGTGAAGGAAGGCAGTATTGCCGAGGAGATGGGCATTGAAGCGGGAGATTACCTTCTGGAAGTAAACGGGGAAACACCCACGGATATTTTTGATTATCACTATCAGGTGGACGAGGAGGAGATGGTTCTTCTCATTGAAAAAGCAGACGGTGAACAGTGGGAACTGGAGATAGAAAAGGAATATCAGGAGGATGTGGGACTGGTATTTGAGCAGGCTTTGCTGGACGAATATCATTCCTGCCGAAACAAATGTATTTTTTGTTTTATTGACCAGATGCCGCCGGGGATGCGGGAAACCTTATACTTTAAAGACGATGATGCAAGACTTTCGTTTTTACAGGGAAATTTCATTACTCTTACAAACATGGATGAACAGGATTTAGAGCGCATTATCAAATATCATCTGGCGCCCATAAATATTTCGGTCCATACAACCAATCCGGAGCTTCGATGCAAGATGCTGCACAACCGCTTTGCCGGGGATGTGCTGGAAAAGATTGGCAGGCTGTATGAAGCGCAGATTCCCATGAATTGCCAGGTGGTGCTTTGTAAGGGCTGGAATGACGGTGAAGAATTAGAACGAACCATGAGGGACATGGCGGCGTTTTATCCTTATATGGAGACGGTGACAGTAGTTCCCTTTGGCAAGACAAAATACAGGAAAGATTTGACTCAGATAGAAAAGTTTAACAAAGCGGAGTCAAAGGCAGTGTTAGACCAGATTCACGCTTTTCGGAAACAGTGTATGGAGAAGTTTGGCGCCGGGTTTGTACAAGCCAGTGACGAGTGGTATCTGGTGGCGGAAGAACCCGTGCCGGATGCAGAATATTATAATGGCTATGGACAGCTGGAGGACGGCGTGGGAATTGTGCGTTCTTTTGTGGATGAGGTTGACCAGGCGCTGGAGCATTTTCCTGGGAAGGCTATGAACCTTAAGATTTCCATGGTTACCGGAGTGCTATCTGCACCGGTGGTGAACCAGAAAATGCGGGAGGTGGAGCAGCATTTTCCTGGACTGGATATACAGGTGCACACCATTATCAATCACTTTTTTGGGGAAGAGATTACCGTGACAGGTCTGCTTACCGGGCAGGATATCATTGAACAGCTGCGGGGAAAGGACCTGGGGGCATTTCTGGTGCTGCAGGAAGTCCTGCTTCGCGACGGCACCAATGTTTTACTGGATGATATGACCGTGGAGGACATAGAACGGGAGCTGGGATGTCCGGTAATCGTTACGGACAGCAATGGGTTTTCCCTTATTGAGACAGTTATGAACATGAATGGAGGTAAGGCATGAGTAAGCCGATTGTTGCCATTGTAGGCAGGCCAAATGTGGGAAAGTCCACCTTATTCAACGCATTGGCGGGAAAAAAGATTTCGATTGTGAAAGATACTCCCGGAGTTACCAGAGATCGAATATATGAGGATGTGACGTGGCTGAATTACCAGTTTACTATGATGGACACCGGAGGTATCGAGCCGGAGAGCAAGGATGTCATGCTTAGCCACATGCGGGAACAGGCATTGATTGCCATTGAGACGGCAGATGTCATACTGTTTCTGGTAGATGTGAAGCAGGGACTGGTGGATGCAGATTTTAAGGTGGCAGATATGCTTCGCAAGTCTGGGAAGCCCATCGTTCTGGTGGTCAATAAAGTGGATAATTTTGAAAAAGACATGGCAGATGTGTATGAATTTTATAATCTGGGCATCGGAGAGCCATTGCCGGTTTCTGGTCTGTCGAAGTTAGGGATTGGAGACATGTTAGACTGTGTGGTTGATTTCTTTGACAAAAAGGATTTGGAGGAGGAAGAGGACGCCCGTCCAAGAATTGCCATTGTAGGCAAGCCTAATGTGGGAAAATCCTCTATCATCAATAAACTTTTGGGAGAAAACCGTGTGATTGTATC